>NZ_JBLXXR010000018.1:0-50020 GCF_048513535.1 Rothia sp. CCM 9416
CCTGCTCCATCTGGTTCGAGTCCAGTCGGGGGAGCAGATATCAAGAAGCCCACTCACATGAGTGGGTTTCTTTCTTTAACCAGTAACCATTGCGCAGGCTCTTGTGAGCTCGCGCGCTCGCTCCCGCCTGACGTATAAGCAAGATACCCCCTGCCCATGAAATTGAGCAAGGGGCGTCTCGACCTAGTATCTACACGCCGTTAGGGGCTACGGTCGGTATCTAGATGGTCCAGCAGGACTGACGGTAGTAGCGGTAGGCAAGCTGCCCTGCTTCAATGCCGTAATCAGCGAAAGCCTGCTCGAACTTGTAATCCAGCGCAATCCGGGTGTTATTGTTGACAGCCTCGGTCATCAAGTCATTGATTCTGTAGGCGTCATAACCCATCAGAATGGAAAGCCGCTCGTAGGTTGGGGAGTACTCACGAGTGCAAGCGATTTCCTTGCCGGCGGAGCCGTAGTTAGGGCTAACAGGTTCAGCCTGAGCTGGTTGGAGGCCTGCTACAACAAGGCCGGCAAAAGCAGGAGCCAGCAGAGCTAGCTTGAGTGAGCGTTTCATGGTCATAACCTCTTTTCTGGTTTGGGTATAACTGGCCAGTCTAGGTATGCACAAATTATCTCGAGATGCCGGCTATGGGTGCCGACTAATTTTCATCCTAAATATGCCTCTGACTAGAGTCAACGATAAAAATACTAGTGCGGACAGCGTCCCCTAAAAAGGCCAATGCACTCTTTCTATACATGTTGCCCAAAGAGGAAACAAGACCCACAACCGTCCAAAAATACAGAAAAAGTCAGTCTGCTTTTTATTTATCTAGTGAAGGCTGTAACTATCTGCCTGCAAAAGAACAAATTATCGGTAGACTAAGTGTCTGATGTATGTGCCGATCAGGTACGTGATCGTTCGCAAACAAGAGAGGTGTCTTATGACCACTCCTAACGACCTCAACGGCTCCACACGAGCCCAGGGTCTGCGCGCTGGCCTTAATAACGTTAAGGCAAGCGTCACCAATGTGGCTGATGCTGGCAAGGTGCTGACCCGCCTGGCCCCCAAGCAGCTCAAAGATGAAGTCCAAATCGCCAAACTTGAGGTTAAGGAAAAAGGCCTTGCCCTGGGCAAGGGTGCCGCTGTGGCAGTCATTGCGCTGGTCTTTGCCCTCTTCATGGCCATTGCGCTGGTCATTCTGGCCTACGTTGGCCTCACCTCCTTCCTGCCCAACTGGGCTGCGGCGCTAGTGCTGGTGGGTATCTTCCTGCTGATTGCTATCATCGCTGGCCTGGTGGGCTACAAGATGATTAAGGCGCAGCTACCTTTCAAGCCTGAGTCAGCACTCTTTGGTGTTCTCTACGACCTGGGCGTGCTTAAGCAGGGCTCAGATATGACCTCTGCCCGCCTCAAGAGTGAGCAGGCTCAGAAAGCTGAAGCTAAGCAGGCTGAAAAGCAAGCTGAGAAGGAGAAGGAGGCCAATGAGCCTCAGGCTCCAGCGGCTCCTGCCCCCACCAAGGAACAGTTGATCCAGCGCACTAAGCAGCGCCGCGAACACCTTAAGACTTTGCGCGATGACCTTGAAAACTACTCGCGTGAAGTTCAGGCCGGTGCACGCGGTCTGGTGCAGAATGCCAAGTACTCAGTAAAGAGTGCTCCGCTCACTGCCCTGGACGGCGGCAAGAAGCTAGCGGCTAATGCCACCGACCCCGAAACCTTGCAGGCCCGCTGGAAGCCTTTTGCGGCACTGGCTACTGCTGTTGGTGCAATTATGCTCTTCCTGGGTAAGCTCTTCCGTCGCAACAAGTAAGCTACTATAACTGTATCGGTCAAGTAGCAGACAAAGGTTCAGGCCCCGCTGGTGGAATATCCGCCGCGGGGCCTGAACTTTTTCTTTTAGAATCTTCGGTCAAATAGCCTCTTGGTGGCATACTCACCCTGTGCTGGCGTTGAGCTTGTGCATCTGGCCCTAAAACCCGGTAAGGTCATGGTAGGACACAATCCTTATCTAACCTGTTGAAGGGATCCAAAACATGGCTCATCAGCCCCTGACAATCCTTATCGGCGCTGATACCTACCCTCCGGATATCAATGGTGCGGCACAGTTCTCATCCCGCCTGGCTCATGCACTGGCGGAGCGCGGCCACACAGTGCACGTCATGGCACCTAAGCAGGAAAAAGGAGTGACCAGTTCGCTTACAGCCGACGGCATCACTGAGCATCGACTACGGTCACACAAGGTTGTTACCCACCCCTACATGCGCCTCAACTTCCCCTGGGAAATCTATTCGGAAGCTGACAAAATTATTGGGCAGATTCAGCCCGATGTTATCCATATTCAGTGCCACTACATTATCGGGCGTGTACTTGCACGGTTGGGTCGAAAGCGTGGGATCAGGGTTATCGCAACTAACCATGTCATGCCCGAGAACATCACACCCTTCCTTCCCTTTAACGAGCGTATTAATGCTCTCTTGGAAAAAGCCTCATGGAAGGATATGCGCCGGGTGCTTAAGCAGGCAGCGGTCGTGACTACACCCACCCAAATCGGGGCAGACGCCATGGAAAACGCCGGTAAGTTCCAGCGACCTGTCCTACCGGTATCAAACGGTATTCAAAGCTCCGACTATGAGTTGGCCCCCGGTGAAACGGTGGGGAAGAACCCCGGAGAGTTGACTATCTTCTTTGCAGGCCGCCTGGCAGTTGAGAAGAACATCGATGTGCTGATTGAAGGTTTCTCAAAACTACCCCAGACCTTGCGGGAGCACACTGTCCTTGAAGTTGCAGGTACCGGTGAAATCCTCAACCAGCTCCAGGACAAGGCTCGTACTTGTGGTGTGAGCGATCGCGTGCGCTTCTTGGGGTATGTCTCTGACGAAGAGTTAAGAGCAGGCTACCTGCGGTGCGATGTTTTCTGTCAGCCAGGCACAGCAGAGCTTCAGTCACTGGTGACTCTCGAGGCCATGAGCGCTTCTAAACCCGTGGTTCTTGCTAACGCCCTAGCCCTGCCTCACCTGGTGGAGCAAGGAAAGAACGGTTTTCTCTTCGAGCCGGGTAACACGGATGAACTGGCAGGCTGCCTTGCCCACATCTTGGAGCTACCCGAACAAGAGCGGCGGGCTATGGGGGAGTATTCGCACCAGATGGTTACCCGTCATGCGGCGGATAAAACCTGGGAAACTTTCGAGTCCCTTTACCGATCCGATGAGTTGTACCGCCAGTTCGTGGAAGGCCGAGGCTAGAATCTGCCGAGGCAATCTATTGCGCCCAAAATGCGCAAGATAGGTGGAGTACCTGCTCTACTGGCTCAATGAGTAGTTTGGTAGGCGCAGTGTTTTTAGGTATTCTTAGAGGCAGTGCCGCTTGCACAAGCTGTACTGTGGGGCCTTAGCTCAGCTGGTTAGAGCAGGGGACTCATAATCCCTTGGTCGCGGGTTCAAGCCCCGCAGGCCCTACTCACGAACCCTTTGTCTCACCTGCTGTGGGGCAAGGGGTTTCTCTTTTTCGGTGGCTTTTCATGATGGTTGTTTTTGGTTTTCTTCCTCTTGGGCTCTTATGGACTCCGCTCTTTCGCGTTGCCATTTTGGGGTCAAATAGAAGTAGTGGTAGAGAAGAAAGAGGGCGAAGAGCAGGTTGAAAATGAGGATGGCAGCAATTGCAGTAGCTAGGATTTTCAGCATCTATACCTCCTCTATGGGCATCCTTTTGTTGGCTAGCTAGCACGATCTGGTGAGAGCTTCAGCATAGAATGAGGTGTGTATCACTTATAGCGTATGACTTGGGGTAGTTCCTTTTCGCAGGTTTCTTGTTTGGAGCTTGCCCAATCAATCACCTAAAATTGAACA
Source organism: Rothia sp. CCM 9416 (assembly GCF_048513535.1). Taxonomy (NCBI): domain Bacteria; kingdom Bacillati; phylum Actinomycetota; class Actinomycetes; order Micrococcales; family Micrococcaceae; genus Rothia; species Rothia sp. CCM 9416. The sequence goes on from NZ_JBLXXR010000018.1 coordinate 3,829, forward strand.
GTGTTCAAAAAAACATATGCTCCAGCAAAGTCGCTGATTGAACGTGATCGTGGCCTCCTCTGGCACCCCTATGCTCCCTTGGAATCACGCCCCCTATATGCCGTAACAGAAGCGCAGGGGAGTGTCATTACGCTACAAAGCGCTCAAGGAGTCACCTATTCCGCACTCGATGCGATGAGTTCCTGGTGGTGCCAGGTCCACGGCTACCGCAACCCTGCCCTTGACCGGGCGCTGGCTGAACAGGCAACCCGTTTTTCTCATGTGATGTTTGGTGGGCTGACCCATCAGCCTGCTATTGAGCTAGCTGAGCGGCTGGTTGCACTGAGCCCCGAGGGGCTCAAGCACGTCTTTCTGGCTGATTCAGGTTCCATCTCTGTGGAGGTTGCTCTCAAACTGGCTGTCCAGTACCAGAGCGCTCTGGGTAAGCCTGAGCGTCGCCGTTTTATTGCTCTGGAGGGCGGTTATCACGGCGACACCATCGGTGCCATGGGAGTCAGCGACCCCGCTGGGAGTATGCACCGCGATTTTTCCCACCTGGTTACTTCTCAGTTCTTTGTGCCCCGCCCACCTGCCGCCCGTTACCTGCCCCAGAGTGATACCTGGGAATGCGATGAGACCGAGCAAATGCAGTGGGAAGAAACAGTGAGTAGCCTGGTAGGTCGCTACGCACAAGAGTCTGCTGCCCTGATTCTTGAGCCTGTGGTTCAGGGAGCTGGCGGCATGTTCTTCTACCACCCCAGGTGCCTCAATCATCTGCGTGCCCTAGCTGATGAGCACGGTCTTCTGCTGATTTTTGACGAAATTGCGACCGGTTTTGGGCGAACGGGGCGGTTGTTTGCTGCTGAGTGGGCTGGGGTGACTCCCGATGTGATGACGGTGGGCAAGGCCTTGACCGGCGGGTATCTAACGCAGGCGGCAACTCTGGTGACTAGTCCTGTGGCCGATGTGATCAGCAATTCTGTGCATAAGGCACTGATGCACGGGCCAACCTTTATGGGCAACCCACTGGCGAGCGCGGTTTCCTGCGCTTCCCTTGACTTGCTGACGGGTACCCTGCCCGCCGCGGAGGGATACCCCAGCTCCCTGTGGTCGGATAAGGTTCCCATCATTGGTGAGCATCTGCATAAGGGCCTTGCCCCTGCCCGTGAGCTTGAGATTGTTCAGGACGTGCGTGTGCTGGGTGCTATCGGTGTGGTGGAGCTGGTGCAGGAGGTTGATATCCCTGCTGTAACCGAGTGTGCCTTAGACGCCGGCGTGTGGGTGCGCCCCTTCCGTAAGACGGTCTATACCATGCCGACCTATATTAGTAGCCCGCACGATGTGGAGCGTATTGGTTCGGGTATCTGTAGTGCCCTTGAGAGGGTGTACGGCTGATGGCAACCGGTTACCGGCGTCTTGTGGAACAGGCACAGAGGGTACGGCTGGCGCGTGGGGTGGAACGTCAGGCTGCCGTCTTGGGGCCGGTCGCCTGTGACTTGGCAACTAACGACTATCTGGGTTTGCGCTATCACCCCCGGCTGATCCAAGCGGGTCATCGGGCGCTGTCAGATTACGGAGCTTCTGCCAGTAGCTCGCGGGTGGTAAGCGGTACTCTGCCGGTGCACCGTGAACTAGAAGAGGCCTTGGCTGACCTGCTTGGGGCAGAAGCAGCCCTGGTCTTTGCAAGCGGTTACGCTGCTAACCTGGGGCTTCTGGCTGCGCTGAGCAGACCCAACACCCTGCTGGTGATGGATGAGCACGTTCATGCTTCCCTGCACGATGCCGCTCGTTTGGGGCAGGGGCAGGTGAGGTTTTTTGAACACAACAACCTGGTCCAGGCTGAGCAGATTTTAGCAGCTAGTTCTCATGCCGTGAAGCTGCTGGTGGTTGAGGGTATCTATTCGGTGTTGGGGGATAGCGCCGATCTAGTGGCCTGTTCTGAACTGGCGCTGCGCTACGATGCCTTGCTGGTGGTTGATGAGGCCCACTCAATAGGGGTACGCGGCGCTGGCCGGGGGCTGGTGGCTGAGTTCGGTCTTGCCGGGTCTGAACATATCGCGGTGACCCTCTCCTTCGGTAAGGCCCTTGCCTCCCAGGGCGGGGCAGTGCTTGCAAGTGCGGGGATTCGAGATTACCTGGTAAATAGCGCTCGCTCCTTTATCTTTGATACTGCTCTCTCCCCGGTGAACGCTGCAACAGCCTTGGAGAGTGTCCGCCTTATCCGTGAAGAGGGCCAGCCTTTAAGTGCCGAGGTGCTGGTCTGCGCACAGCTCATCAGCGGCCAGCTGGGGCTGGAACCAGCTGCTGGTGCTGTGCAGTCTCTACCTATCAGGCAGGGATCGGGGTGCGCCCGTCAGATACAGGAGCGTCTTGCTTCACGCGGTCTGGCAGTAGGCTGTTTTCGTCCACCTGCTGTGCCCGATGGCATAGCTCGTCTGAGACTGACTGCTCAGGCAGGCCTCGATTCTCAAGTCTTGCAGAGAGCACTTGACCTAGTAGGAGAGGAAGTGGCCCTTTGAGCGCGCCACTAGAGCACTCCCAGTATGAGTCCTTTGTCTGGGATATGAGTCTGCCAACCAATGGGCAAAAATTGGTCAGTAGGGCTGAACTTTCGCAGGGATACTGGCCTGTTCCGGGGGAGAACCCTTACCTGCTGGTGGATGGTTCTGAGGCTCTTCGGCAGGTTATGGGCGACACCGAAACTTTTGCCCCCGATAAGGCACTCACCGCTGTTACTCCTTTGGAGCCGGCCTCCTTACGGATCCTGCTGTCCTATGGGTTCTCTCTGCCGGAGGTCTTAGCCAGCGCAAAGGGAGAGCTTCACCGTTCGGTGCGTCAGCTGGTGGCTTCTTTTTTCACGCCCCAGAAGGTACGCGCCCAGGAGGAAGGGGTGCGGGCCCGGATGAAAGAGGCGCTCGCTGAGCGGGCACCGGGTAGGGGGCAGCTGGCGGTTTTTCACCTGCTCCCAGTGGCTCTGATGCAGGAAATCACCGGTGTACCCAGCCAGGACTACCTCGCCCAGGGACTCGATGAAGCTGAACTTGCTCGTTATTCCCTGGACTCACTCGAACTCTTCTGGGGTTGGGTAGAACCTGAACGCCAGCAGGAACTGGCCCACCGGGCAGGGCAGTTCCACCGCAAGCTTTCAGCTCTGGTTGCTGGGTGTGCTGAGCGGCCAGAAACCCTTTTCGGTGCGCTTGCCAACCAGAAGATTGAGAGCGCGCGGATTGTCTCGCTGGCCTACTTCTTAGCCATAGCAGGCCAGTACACCACCTGCCTGCTCATGAACTCAATCCTCCACGCCGGCGTCACTCAGCAGTGGGGCATTACCCTGGGGCAGTGCACCGACTTTTCTCGGGCTCAAGAGCTGGTGCGTGCGGTGCTCCAGGCGGAATCTTCTGTGCCGACCTGGCGACGGGTAGCTACCGCCGACAGTTCCATCGGAGGGTGCCCTGTCCATGCGGGGCAGGAGGTCCTGCTAGAGGTTAGCGGCCAGCAGAGTGATGACTACCGCCTGGCCTTCGGCTGGGGTGCCCACCGTTGCCTGGGTGCCCTCTTAGCCGAGTCAGAATCTACCTGGATGCTTCATGAGCTGGCTTGCTGGCTTGAGCACGAAAAGCTGAGCCTGCACCTGGCTGAGGAACCCCGCTGGCTTGATCTGCTGTCCTACCGCGCTCCGCTGGAGCTGAAATTTGAGGTGAGAAATGAGTTCTAGTGCCGTGATTTACCATATCGTCGGTACGGATACCGATGTGGGCAAGACCCTGGCAACCGCCTGCCTAGCATCTGCCCTGGAACAGGCCGGCAAACGGGTCGCTATCTACAAGCCAGCCCAAACGGGTGTTGAACCGGGCCAGCCCGGTGACGCTGATTTTGCCGCCTACCTGTCGGGGGCAAGGGCCTTTGAGGGAAGCAGAGCAAGCCGCCCTCTGGCCCCGGTAGCCGCCGCCAGGCTTGACGGTTTTACCCTACCGAGCCTGCAGAAACATGCTGAACGTATCGGCCTTCTCTCAGCCGACTATGATGCTGTTATTGTCGAAGGATCGGGCGGTGTCACTGTGGATATGGCTGAGGGGGAGCCCGGATCCACCTACAGGCCCTACAACCATGCCCACTTGATTGAGCTTCTTACCCAGGCCGGGCACAGAGCAAAAACTTTCCTGGTTGCTCGAAGCGGGCTGGGAACCCTTAATCACTGCCAGCTCACCGTTTCGTACCTGAGTCAGCTCAATCTTCCGGTGGAGGGCCTTATCATTGGCTCCTGGCCTGCCCAACCTAGCTACATCGAAGAGAGTAATGTGTGTGCCTTGACCGAGATGGGCTATCGTGTCCTTGCTCGGATACCGGCTGGGTTGGGGCGGGGCTTTAGCGCCGGTGAAAGCCATGATCTGCTGTGGCCTGATGCGGCCCTGGAAGATTTCAGGGTGACGGCTCAGCAGCTCTTCGGTGCCCTGGTTGCCTAGGTGGGCCAGATGAGTTTTGGGTGAGCGTAGGAGGTCTAGAGGTCGCTATAGCTGAAGGAAGGCTTTAGTGGCCAAATACACATAATTTTATTTGCTTAATTCTCAATATCCCTATAGGTTGTATGGAGAATACAAATAAGTATCAACATTTTTTTCGATTGCTTAATGCCAGGGCAAACTGAAATTCTTTACTGTCCCCTTAATTTTAGGAACTTTCTATGTCCCCTGACAAGCAGCTCGCTGAGAAGACCGCTGTGGTCTCGCCAGCCTCATCCCACCGTTTTTCAAGCCTAATTCGCAATGAGGCAGGAGAAAATCTTTCCTGGCCCAGCATCTTTGCCGGTGTTATCACCTTCATTGCACTTAGTGTTCTCTTTTCCCTCGTTGGCGTTGCTATCGGCTTAGGCGGGGTGGACTTCACCTCAGATAATCCCACGCAGGGTGTAGGCACTGGCCTACTGGTGTGGTCCATTTTCTCACTGATTCTTTCTCTGGCAGCAGCAGGTTTTATTTCCGGCCTGACGGCAAGCCGCGCTGGTTTAATCCACGGCTTCCTGACCTGGGCACTTGGTCTGATCGTTGCCCTGGTCATGATTTCCACCTCCGTTACTAGCGCCTTTAACACCCTCGGCAGTGTCGTTGGGTCCGTAGGATCAGGCGTTGCCAGCGCTAGTGGCTCAGCTGCTGACCTGCTCGGGGATGCCGTTGATCTTCCTAGCGGCGATGAACTGGCCGTCAAGGCATCCGGTCTGAGCGATGATGTCGTTACGGCACTCAAAAAGACCCAGATCGAAGAGCTCCAGCCTGACTACCTCAACAACCAGCTCCAGGAATCACTGACCGACCTTCAGAACGCCGGTAAGCGCGTAATCGTCGACGGCGAAGACCTGGGCACTGTTACCGACGACCTGGGTAAGAAGATTACCGACCGTGCTTCTAAAATTTCTGATGGTATCGACAAGGACGAGATCGTTGCTGAGCTTAGCCGCAACACCGATCTGACCCCCGCAGAAGCTCAGTCAGCAGCTGACAACATCGAAAAGTCCTTCAAGGAAGCCAGCACTAAAACTGAGCAGGCTCTTAATGACATCTCAGATCAGCTGGATTCTGCTGTAGAGAAGAGCGCTCAGATTGCTGAGGACGCTAGCAACCAGGCAGCTAAGTACTCCCTGTGGGCCTTTGTGGGTCTGCTCCTTGCAGCTTGCATCACCTCCTTCACCGGTCGCTTAGGCGCTCGTATGGCTAGCTCAACTGCAATGCAGAGGAACTAGACTATAGGCCTGCGGTGCTCTAGCTATTGAGCCACCTTAGCCTTACTCGAAAGCTCCGGGCCCACTGGCCCGGAGCTTTTGGCGTCTAGGCCGCGAAGTCACTCCCGATGGGTAGGAGAATACTGGGCTCCTCCAACCCCAGTAAGAGGAGCGGGTTAATGTAGCCCATGCCGTGAGCTGCAGTGGATTGAGTGCTCGTCGGCTCTCGGACGCCCCAGTGCAAACAATGGCCTTCTGGGCAGTGCTGAATAAGCGGGTCAAGGCGGGCGATAGGATCTCCGGCGGCTACAGTGGCGCCGACAGGTAGCGGGTCGGTGATCGGTTCAAAACTTGACCTGCGGCCATCGGGGTGTTCCAGTGTTATGACCTGCCGGTCCACTACGGTGCCCGAAAAGACCACCGTCCCTGCTGCCGGAGCTAGAACCTTTCCGTCAGCTTCTAAAGCTAGGTCTACCCCTCGGTGCCCGGCGCTCCACTTGGCGGCTGGCTTCTCAAAAGCCTTCACCACCGTCACTTGGCCCGCTAGCGGTGCCTGCCACACGGTGTTGCCTGCCTCCGCACAGGGACTAGAGACTATGACCCCTAAGAGGGCACACAGACAGTAGGCCAGCCACTGCCAGCCCGACCGTAAGTAGATAGTTCTGAATTCCGGCTTGCCGCGCGGTGCACAAAGACTCACGGGCTATAACCTCCCTAGAAGAAGCACCCCTTACCCCCGGTACCTGCTCCCTAGAAGTAATCCGATATCTACCACTGGAAAACTGCCACCGCAAGCCCCCAAATCCCTGTGCTTAAAGCTCAAAAATGCGGTATAGTCGTAGATTGCAGTTTGCCGTTTGTCACCCCGCCCTGAGCGGAACACAAAACGGTAAGGGGAAGCCTTTTTACATGGTGACTCCTCCGCTGAAGCCTGACGGGTTTACCTGCCCGGCATTCAACCGGATCTGACGTCGCGTAACACCCAGCAGCTCACCTGAGTTGATAAGGAACTTTCGGTCCGGCCCTCATGGGTCGGTGAAGGTCCGAGAATCAGCCGCCGCTCCAGCGGCTGAATCGGGGCGTTACCAGGGGAGCGAGGCAAGAGCCTCATAGGCTCCACATGTAAACCGATAACTACTATGCACGGTGCGCGGTTAGCCTGGAATCAGGGGCCCGCCCGGCACTTACCTCAATATAAGGAGACGACATGCCCGTCGTAACTATGCGCCAGCTTCTCGATTCAGGTGTCCACTTTGGTCACCAGACCCGTCGCTGGAACCCCAAGATGAAGCGCTTCATCTTCACCGAGCGCAACGGCATCTACATCATCGACCTGCAGCAGTCACTAGCATTCATCGACCAGGCATACGAAGCTGTTAAGGCAACCGTTGCCCACGGCGGCACCGTTCTGTTCGTTGGTACCAAGAAGCAGGCTCAGGAAGCCATCGCTGAACAGGCTACCCGCGTGAACATGCCCTACGTTAACCACCGCTGGCTCGGTGGTATGCTCACCAACTTTGCCACCGTTTCAAAGCGTATCGACCGCATGAAGGAACTTGAACAGATCGACTTCGATGATGTCGCAGGCTCACAGTTCACCAAGAAGGAACTGCTCCTTCTGCGTCGCGAACACGAGAAGCTGGAAAAGACCCTCGGTGGTATCCGCAACCTGACCAAGGCTCCTTCCCTGGTCTGGATCGTAGACACCAAGAAGGAGCACCTCGCTGTTGACGAAGCCAAGAAGCTCGGCATCCCCGTTGTAGCTATCCTGGATACCAACTGCGACCCCGATGAGGTTTCCTTCCCCATCCCCGGCAACGACGACGCTATCCGCTCCGTCAACCTGCTGACCCGCGTTATCGCCGATGCAGTTGCCGAAGGCCTGCTGGAACGCGAAAACAAGAAGGCCGGCAAGTCAGCTACCGCTTCCGAAGAGCCCATGGCTGAATGGGAACGCGAACTGCTGGAGCAGCACGAATCAGCTACCAAGGCTGAAGCTCCCGCTGAAGAAGCTAAGTAAGACAGCATCATAGAGATAACGGCACCCGCCCACATTCGGTGGGTGCCGTTCTTTCACCCCGGCCCCCGGGGACAATAGATTTATCCCAATCTGTTCAAACACCAAGGAGTTCACATGGCGAACTACACCGCAGCAGACATCAAGGCTCTGCGCGAAAAGACCGGCGCTGGCATGCTCGACGTCAAGAAGGCTCTCGACGAGGCTAACGGCGACCAGCAGAAGGCAATGGAGATCATCCGCGTTAAGGGCCTCAAAGGCGTTACCAAGCGCGAAGGCCGCGCCACCGCTGAGGGCCTGGTTGCCGCTCGCGTTGAAAACGGCGTTGGCTTCATGATCGAAGTTAACTCAGAAACCGACTTCGTTGCTAAGTCCGAGCCTTTCATCAAGTTCGGTAACGATGTTCTCGAAGCCGCTATCGCAGCAAACGCTTCTACCCTGGATGAGCTCAAGGCAGCTTCTTTCGAGGGTAAGACCGTTGAGGAGCTCACCACCGAAGCAGGCGCACTGCTTGGAGAGAAGATCGTTGTTCGTCGCGTAGCACGCGTTGAAGGTGAAAACGTAGCAGTCTACCTGCACAAGACCTCCAAGGACCTGCCCGCGCAGGTAGGCGTTCTGCTGGCTGTCTCCGGTGAGAACACTGACGAGGTCGCTCACGACGTCGCTGTTCACATTGCGGCTATGAGCCCCAAGTACCTCAACTCAGACTCCATCTCCGCTGAGGACATCGAAGCTGAGAAGCGCGTTGCCGAAGAAACCGCTCGCGGTGAAGGCAAGCCCGAGCAGATCATCCCCAAGATTGTGGAAGGTAAGCTCAAGTCCTTCTACAAGGAAAACACTCTGCTCGACCAGGACTTCGCCAAGGATTCATCCAAGTCTGTTGCTGCAGTTCTGACCGAAAACGGTGCAAGCGCAACCGCTTTCGAGCGTTTCCGCGTCGGCGCTTAAAAGCCCGCCACCGGGCGGTGCCCCAACCTAAGCCTGTAAGGGCATGTGATTGAGCACCAAAAATGCCCTGAACAAAGGGGAGCCCCCGCAAGGAGGCTCCCCTTTGCCGTATGCTAGAAGAAAAGCGTGTATCCAACCGGGTACCGCAAAAAAATTTTGACTATTTTCAGGGAGGGCCCTCATGACAGAGGCAACCAGCAAGATCCACAAGGACGACACCGGTAGGCGTCGCGTCCTGCTCAAGCTCTCTGGCGAAGTCTTTGGCGGCGGAGAAGTTGGTATTTCCACCGAGGTCGTTCGCGGAATAGCAGAGCAGATTGCATCAACTATCGGCAAGGTTGAGGTTGCGGTTGTTGTGGGAGGCGGAAACTTCTTCCGCGGTGCTGAATTGTCTGAAGCCGGCATGGACCGTTCTCGCGCTGACAACATCGGTATGCTCGGTACAGTTATGAACTCCCTGGCCCTGCAGGATTTCTTGGAGCAGGCCGGCATCGATACCCGCGTTCAGTCAGCAATTTCCATGCAGCAGGTCGCAGAAAACTACATTCCCCGTCGCGCCATCCGCCACATGCAGAAAGACCGCGTGGTCATCTTCGGTGCCGGCGCAGGCCTGCCCTATTTCTCCACCGATACCGTCTCTGCTCAGCGTGCACTAGAAATCCACGCTGACGAGGTCCTGGTCGCTAAGAACGGTGTGGATGGTATCTACACCGCCGACCCCAAGAAGGACCCCGCTGCTGAGCGTCTCTCCAAGCTCACCTATGATGAAGCTCTGCTGCGCAACATTCGGGTGATGGACCAGACCGCCTTCTCCCTCTGCAAAGATAACAAGGTCACCATGCGCGTCTTTGGGATGCAGGGCGAGGGCAATGTGGCTCGTGCCATTCTCGGCGAGCAAATCGGCACCCTGGTCACCGCATAGGTTGGCCTCGAATGATTCCGTGCGCTCTTGCAAGCTCAACCCGCTTCCGCGCACTCCATTCGGCGAGGAAATCGGCACCCTGGTCACCGCATAAGGTGGTGGCCGCATAGGGGTCAACCAACACAACCTACGGGGGCACCTGCTTGATAGCAGGTGCCCCTTGCCTTAAGCAAAACCAAAAATACCCGCCCTACAATTCGCTCCCTCTAGCTTATGCCCACTAGACTAGGAAGAGACTATATAAGCGCCCAGCCACGGAGGCTAGGCACAATCAAAGGACACACGAGATGGTTGAAGAAACCCTGCAAGAAGCTGGCGAGAAGATGGACAAGTCCGTCGAGGCCCTCAAAAACGAATTTGCCTCAATCCGCACAGGCCGGGCCAACCCCGCACTCTTCGCCAACCTAACCGCTGATTACTACGGTTCGCCCACCCCCCTCCAGCAGCTCGCATCCTTCCAGACCCCCGAAGCGCGTACTGTTCTCATTACCCCCTACGATAAGAGCGCCATGGGTGCTATCGAAAAGGCTATCCGTGACTCTGACCTCGGTGCCAACCCCGCCAATGACGGCAACGTTGTACGCGTTGTTATGCCTGAAATGACTGAGGACCGTCGTAAGGAATACATCAAGCTGGCAAACCACAAGGCCGAAGACAGCCGTGTTGCCGTTCGTAACGCCCGCCGCCAGGCCAAGACCGCCCTGGATAAGCTCGTCAAAGACGGCGAAATCGGTGAGGACGAAGGCAGCCGCGCTGAAAAGGAGCTTGACGCACTGACCAAGAAGCACACCGACCTTATCGATGCCCTGTTCAAGAGCAAGGAAGCTGAGCTGCTAGAGGTCTAAAACGGTATGACTGTTCAATCTCAAGAACAGCAGCCCCGGGCCTCAAAGGCCGGTAGGAACCTGCCCGCTGCTATCACTGTTGGCCTGGTAATGGGCGCTCTTATAGCAGTGGGCTTGTTCATTTCCCCTCTTGTTCTTGTTGTATCGTCAGCTTGCGCAGGGGCAGTAGGCACCTGGGAGGTTTCTAACGGCCTCAATCAGAAGCGGGGTATGGGCGTACCCATTATCCCCGCTGTGGGTACCGCTTTCTTCATGCCCTTTGCCGCCTACTACGGGGGAGGGCAGTGGCTTATTTTCACGGTTGTTGCCTCTATCCTTATCTTGATTGCATGGCGGCTGGTGGGGGAGCGCGACGGCATGATTATGTCGATCATGGGCTCCATCTTTGTGATGTCCTGGGTGCCCTTCATGATTTCACTTGCTCTCCTGCTCTACCGGGAAGACTCCGGGCCTGCAAAGGTCTTCATGATCTTGCTCATGGCTATTGGTAATGACACTTGGGGGTATATCGCAGGTGTCAAATGGGGTAAAACCCCTATGGCTCCCAAAATTTCGCCCAAGAAGACCTGGGAGGGCTTTGCCGGCTCCATGATTGGGTCAATGGTTGTTGGGGTTCTCTGCACTTTCTTGATTGATGAACCCTGGTGGTATGGGCTCATTGTTGCTTTCTTTTTGGTCATAGCCTCAACTGCAGGCGATCTAGGCGAGTCGATGGTCAAACGCGAAATTGGTATCAAGGACATGTCGAATATCCTGCCGGGGCACGGTGGGGTCATGGACAGGCTCGATTCGATTGTTTTTGCCATTGCTATCGGGTATGTCATTTTCTCGGTGCTGGGCGTCCTCTTCTAATAGCATTTGCTCGACAGATATAGGGAGTTATGACAGTGAAACATCGTGCACAGAGCGCTGCCCCGCAGGCGGATTCCAAACCCGCTGCAAAAAAAGCGTCGAACAGTGCTTTTACTCTGGTCGGACCCAAAGAAAATGGCTACCGCACTGCTAGCGTGGACGCTTTCTTCACTCGGCTTGCCGATGACTATGAGCTCATGCTGACCGGTGCCCAACTGAGCAAAGATGTGAATACCTCTCGGACCATTCGCGGGGCTGTCTTTGAAGCAGAACCCGGTGGATACTTGCCCGCGGAGGTGGACCGTGCGCTGGACCGGGTCGAAGACCGATTCTCTGAGTTGGAGCGTCGTCTCTACATCCAGAAGTACGGGCAGACTACATGGAACGATGCGATTGCGGAGTTGCGCCTGCTTCTGCTGGGGCGGTTACGCAGGCCCGATGGCGAGCGGTTCCGCCGGCCCTCCAAGCGACTGACTAAGGGCTATTTTGTCAAAGATGTTGATGCTTTGTGCCACCAGCTGATGGAGCATCTCAAAGGCCAGCATCAACTTTTACCGGACGATATTCGTGCGGTTTCTTTCACAGCCGCTACCGGCGAACTCAGCTATGAAGAAACGCAGGTTGATGCTTTTTTGGACCGTTGCATTGAGTATCTGCAGGACACTCTATAGAAAGATCAGCTACTAAGCTGCCATAAGGCGGGCGACCCGAAAACATTTCGGTGAGCCCGCCTTTTTTTGACCCGCCTACTTGTGTGTAACCCACATTACATACTAATGTGTTCTCAGTTACACAAAGGAGGTAGTGATGGCCCACTCATCACCAGAATCTGGCCAGCCCCTTGTCGATGCCGAACACGTCGACTTTAGGGCGGCTCAGAGCAGTGACAGCTTCAAGGAGCTACGCAAAACACACCGGTCGTTTGTTTTCCCTATGACCGTGGCCTTTTTGGTCTGGTATCTGCTCTATGTCATCTTGGCGGTCTACGCACCCGGTTTTATGGCAACCAAGCTGGCTGGAAACATCAACGTAGGCATTGTCTTTGGCCTCTGTCAGTTCGTGACGACTTTTGGAATTACCGCTTTGTACATCGTCTTTGCCAACACAAAACTAGACCCTCGCTCTAGCCGCCTAAGCAAGGATATTGAATCCGGCGATTACGCCCATACCAAGGCATCGTAAGGGGAATATAACAAATGACTTCTTCACTAACTGGCGTCGTGCAGGCCGCCGATGCAGCGAGCACCCAGGTGGTTGGAACTCCCTGGATTAATATGGTTGTCTTTGGCAGCTTCGTACTGATTACTATGGTGGTGGTTCTGAGAGCTTCTAAGAACAATAAGACTGCCGCCGACTACTACGCTGGAGGACGTTCCTTTAGCGGCACCCAAAACGGCCTAGCTATCGCCGGTGACTACCTTTCAGCAGCCTCCTTTCTGGGTATTGTTGGTGCTATCGCTATCCAGGGCTATGACGGCTTTCTATACTCCATCGGGTTTCTGGTTGCTTGGCTGGTAGCCCTCCTGTTGGTAGCTGAGCCCTTGCGCAATACCGGCAAGTTCACCATGGCCGATGTTCTTTCCTTCCGTCTGCGTCAGCGCCCGGTCCGTATCGCGGCCTGCATCTCGACTCTCGCTGTTACCCTCTTCTATCTGCTGGCTCAGATGGCCGGCGCCGGCGCTCTAGTGTCTCTTCTGATGGGTATTAGCTCCAAGGCCGGTCAGTCACTGGTTATCGTCGTTGTGGGTGTCCTGATGATTGTGTACGTTCTCATCGGTGGCATGAAGGGTACGACCTGGGTTCAGATCATTAAAGCTGTCCTCTTGATTAGCGGCGTTGCTGTCATGACCGTCTGGATCCTGGGTATCTACAAGTTCAACCTCTCTGATCTGCTCGGTGGTGCTGTTGAGGCCTCCGGTAACCCTAAGATGCTTGAACCGGGCCTCAAATACGGTAAGAGCGATTTGACCAAGCTGGACTTCATTTCACTTTCGCTGGCCCTGGTCTTCGGCGCTGCTGGCCTGCCCCACGTGCTCATGCGCTTCTACACCGTCCCCACGGCTAAAGAGGCCCGTAAATCAGTGGTCTGGGCTATCTCCCTGATCGGCCTGTTCTACCTCTTTACCCTGGTGCTGGGCTTTGGTGCTGCTGCACTCGTTGGTTCTGAGGCAATTAAGGCAGCTCCTGGTGGCGTGAATTCAGCGGCTCCGCTCATGGCCTACGAGTTAGGTGGCTCCTTGCTGATGGGAGTTATCGCGGCGGTAGCTTTTGCTACCATTCTCGCGGTGGTCGCTGGTCTAGCTATTACAGCCTCGGCCTCCTTCGCCCACGACATCTACACCAACGTTATATGTAAGGGGCAGTCTGATCCTGCCAAAGAAATCAGAGTGGCTAAGACGACTGTGGTGGTTATTGGCTTGCTGGCCATTGCCGGTGGTATTGGGGCCCAGGGGCAGAATGTTGCCTTCCTGGTGGCGCTTGCTTTCGCAGTGGCTGCCTCTGCTAACCTGCCGACCATCGTCTATTCCCTCTACTGGAAAGGCTTCAAGACTCGTGGCGCTCTGTGGTCCATGTATGGGGGTCTTGGGCTCTCCGTAGTTCTGATTATCTTCTCCCCGGTCATGTCCGGTGCTGAGACTTCAATGATTCCTACCGCCGACTTTGCCTGGTTCCCTCTGGCTAACCCCGGTCTTGTCGCAATTCCTGCGGCCTTCCTGCTGGGTTTCCTGGGGTCGCTGGGTGGTGAGAAAGAAGATGTTGCAACCCAGGCTGAGATGGAAGTTCGCTCTCTCACCGGTGTAGGTGCCGAAGGTGCTATTGACCACTAGCCTAACCTGCTTGATTTAGGCTGAAAGTCCCGTTGGCTTACCGCTGACGGGACTTTTCTGCTGGGATAGTTGTAAATAACACTATCACCCTACTTATTTTTATCTTGATATTTGATATAGAATAGGTAATGCTTATCCTTGCGGCTGATCATAGTCGCTAAGCAAAATATAGAAGTAGGTAACATGATTCTTTCCATCATTAGCTGGATTGTCCTCGGTCTGATCGCTGGCGCAATTGCCAAGCTCATCATGCCCGGTAAGCAAGGTGGCGGTTTTGTCGTCACCACCGCCCTCGGTATCGTGGGCGCTATGCTGGGTGGCTTCCTGGGTAGCTTCCTGCCCTTCCTTTCCGATGGTGTCAATGGCTTCAGCCTCGGCTCTGTCTTTACAGCAGTCGTTGGCGCGCTGATCGTACTCTTCATCTACCAGAAGGTAGTAGTTAAGAAGTAGCACACTTGAGAGGGCGGTAGCCCCTGAAGCAGAACCCGGTGGTTTTCCGACGACGGATACCACCGGGTTCTTTGTGCTTGAAGCCTACCGATGCGTGAGCAAAAAGGCAGGTCAAGCTCAAGTAAATCACCGGTATCAGCGCTAGGGTAGTGGTGCACCACCAAGACAAGGAAGAGCCATGCCATGAAAAGTATTACCAGAATCATAGGAGCTACCAGAGAACTCTGGCCTTTCTTCCTCGGAATCGTGCTCTGCGCGGTTCTTACCTCTGCGGCCTCACTACTTGCTCCCTTTATCATCTCCGGGGCAACCGATACCGTAGTCAATCACCTTAAGGGCTCAGCACCCACAACCGGGGCGATAATCGTCTGGTTGGCGGCGGCATACCTAGCGGCTCAACTGGTGAGTGTACTTACCACTAACCTTGGAGGTTACCTGGGAGATATCATGAGCCAGCGCATGCGCACCATACTTTCGGTGCGCTACTACGAGAAGCTTCTTTCTTTACCCCTGCCCTATTTCGACTCGGAACTGACCGGCACTATCATCGCTCGCCTGAACCGCTCTATTGCCGAGGTCACCCAGTTCGTCAAGACCATGTCGAACACCTTTATCTCCCTGGTACTTACTACAGTTTCGGTGATTGTGATTAGCTCCCTCTACTACTGGCCACTGGGATTGCTTCTCATTCTTATCTTCCCCGTCTACTTCTGGCTGACCAGTAAAACCAGCAGCAAATGGCAGGTCTGGGAGGGCCAGAAAAACCAGAAAATTGATCTTGCATCAGGCCGTTTTGCCGAGGTCATCGGTCAGATTCGTGTCGTTAAATCATTTGGGCAGGAAGAGCGCGAACTGACTCGCTTTAAAACTCTCTTTAGCGATACCATCAGCTTGACCGCTACCCAGTCCCGGTTCTGGCACAGCATGGACGTGGCCCGACTGAGCTTTCTAAACCTGATCTTTTTCGGTCTCTACCTGCTGATTTTCCTGCGGACCCTGGCCGGTGATTTTTCTATTGGTGACATGGTACTACTCATTCAGCTTCTAGCTATGGCGGTTGCTCCCATCAATTCTTTGTCCTGGATCGTTGATAGCGCCCAGCGAGCTATTACCGGATCCAAGGACTACTTCGATGTCATGGAACGAGAATCGGACCCCCGAGCTTTAGCAATTACCCGTGAGGGAGCACCGGAATACACTCAGCCGGCGGCTATCACTGCATCTGAGGGCCAGGAACTGGTTCGCTTTGAAGAGGTGAGCTTTGGCTATGACGGCGAAGAGGATGTGCTACACAAGATCGACCTGAGCGTCAAGCGCGGTGAACGTATTGCGTTCGTGGGCGAATCCGGCGGCGGTAAATCAACGCTCATGTCGCTCCTAGAAGGCCTCTATGACCCCCGTACTGGTTCGGTGACCGTTGACGGTATGGATATCGCTGGCAGTGACCTGACCCAGGTTCGTTCTTTGATCGGCATGGTCTTTCAGGATCCCTCCCTGTTCTCGGGCACTATTGCCGAGAACATTTCCTACGCACAGCCGCAGGCCAGCCGGGAACAGATTATTGAGGCGGCTATCAAAGCCAATGCCCACGAATTCATCACCAAGTTCGCCGATGGCTACGACTCGCTCATTGGTGAGCGCGGACTCAAGCTCTCAGGAGGGCAAAAACAGCGGATAGCCATAGCTAGAGCAATCCTCAAAGATGCTCCCATCCTCATTCTTGATGAGGCAACCAGCGCCCTGGACACCAAGGCCGAGCGTGCTGTGCAGAAGGCCCTGGAGGAGCTGATGCAGGGGCGTACTTCTCTTATTATTGCCCACAGATTGTCAACTATTGCACGTGTAGACCGCATCGTCACACTTAAGAATGGGCAGATTGATGAGATCGGCAGTCCGGACCAACTAGCAGCTTCAGGAGGTATCTACGCAGAGCTACTTGAGCTGCAAAACAGCGGAGGTAAAACCATAGCTAAGAAACTAAAAAACTTCGATATTATTGGGTAGCATCAAAAAGATAGTCCCTGCTGAAGGCCCTAAGACCTCTGCCAGGGGGCCTGAGCGACGTCTTCCATGATACGGGGTAGGGGAATGAAAAAATTTTTGCTGGTCTTGGGGCTTGCCACCGCCGGTCACTGTGCTTACTGGCATCGGAAAGCACAGAAACAGGTTAACCCACAGTTCTGGGGCCCGCGGCTCTATCTGGCACCCCTACAGGGCTTCTACGCAAGTCTTGGCTACCTCTTACCTGAGCCCCAGCGCAACTACCTCCGGGTAGCTCAACCTGTAGCGGGGGTTAAAGTTGAGCGGATTGAGCTGTCTTCCGCTGGGGTAAGCCTCAGCTCCTTTCTCAACCTCCCTGCACAGCGTCAGTCCGAAGGTGCTGTGCTCTTTATTCATGGTGGCGGACATCTTTTATCAAGTGCGGGACCTGCTCAGACTTATGCTAGTGCTCTGGCGCGAGATCTTGGTGTTCCCGTCCTCAACGTTGAATACCGTAACGCTGGTGAGGCACCTTTCCCAGCAGACTTAGATGACTGCTATAAGGCTTTGCAATGGTTGCAGGCCTCAGGGCAGAAATATGGCTTTGACCCTTCATTGATTGCTGTATGCGGCCAGAGCGCCGGCGGGGGACTGGCTGCCTCCTTAGCTCAGCGGGCCTTGGACGCAGGCAACCCTCTCAACTTTCAGGCCTTGATTTACCCCATGCTCGATGATCGTACTACCGACCGATCAGATAGGCAGGGGCGCGGCACCTATGCCTGGACCCCCCTGGATAATAAGATCGCCTGGAACACCTATCTTGGTGGGCAGGCAGGAGCTCCCTCACTGCCTGCCTATGCAGCACCAGCGCGCAGGCAAAACCTGGCTGGCCTCCCTCCAGCCTGGATAGGTGTCGGTGACCAGGACCTTTTTTACCCGGAAGGGTGGGACTACCATCAGCGCTTATTGCAGGCCGGCGTGGAGAGCAAATTTCACCAGGTGCAAGGTATGTACCATGCGGCTGACATGATTTTCCCTGAGAGCCAACTCATCCGTGATTTTTATTCATCCATGCTCAGTGCGCTCAGAGCCTCTTTCGAAAACTAGTATGTGAGAAAATGAAGCCATGCGATTTGGTTCTAGTCAGTCCCACCCAAGCTCAGCTTGGGCCCTCACTGATCAGCTAAAAGATTTTCTGGCGCAGGGGCGTACCGTCACCCTCCTGGGGTCAACCGGATCTATCGGAACTCAGGGCCTACAGGTGATTGACCACCTCAACGCTTTAGCGGGCGCTGAAAGCGGGTCAGACGGTGCCCCGGTTCGTGTGCAGGCTTTGGCCGCGGGTGGGCGTTCGGTCGCTGCTCTGGCTGAGCAAGCTGCCCGTCTGCGGCCTCAGCTGGTGGCAACAAGCGGTGGGGAAGATGCTGCTCGCACCCTGCGTGAGGCTCTGGGAGCACTTGCACCGGGCTACGCCCCGCAGATTGAATGGGGGCAGGATGCCGCTACCCGGGCATCGGAAGCTGGTGCCGATGTAGTGCTCAACGGTATTACCGGCTCTATCGGGCTCAGGCCCACCCTGGCCGCCCTGACGGCTGGCTCTCAGGTTGCCCTAGCTAATAAAGAGTCGCTGATCGCTGGCGGTGAGCTGGTCAAAGCCGCCGTTGACGCCTCACCCCTGGAACAACCCATGGTACCGGTAGATTCGGAGCACTCGGCACTCGCCCAGGCACTTTCAGCCGGGAGCGACCGCGAAATTGATCGACTGATTCTCACGGCCAGCGGCGGGCCTTTCCGGGGTATGAGCTACGAGCAACTGCGGGAGGTCACTCCGGCCCAGGCCCTGGCTCACCCGACCTGGGATATGGGCCTGGTTGTTACCACTAATTCGGCGTCTATGGTCAATAAGGCTCTTGAGGTTCTTGAAGCACATCACCTGTTCGGTATTGACCTTGACCGTATCGATGTGACTGTTCACCGCCAGTCCGTCGTTCATTCCATGGTGCAGTTTGTGGACGGCTCAACCATTGCTCAGGCTTCACCGCCGACCATGCTCTTGCCGATTGCCCTGGGCCTGACCTGGCCCCACCGCATCCCTGGTGTGGCTCAGCCTTGCGACTGGACCCAGGCCAGCCAATGGACCTTTGAGCCACTGGATAAGACAGCTTTCCCAGCTGTAGAGATCATTAAAGAGGCAGGCAAGCGCGGCGGTACCTTCCCGGCTGTTTTCAACGCAGCTAATGAAGAGGCCGTTGCAGCCTTCCACGCCGGGAAAATTCGTTTTACCGACATGATTGAGACTGCCGGCCGTCTGCTGGATGAGCATGCCCAGTCAGCTTGGTGCACTGAAAGCGGCTCCCTGACCCTTGAAGCAGTCCTAGGGGCGGAGAGCTGGGCTCGTACCCGCGCCCACGAGATTCTGGCCGATTAGTTCTCTGCCACACCTGGCTTGGTATATATGAAGAAACCCTGCAAAAACGGGGTCGGCACCAGGCAAAAAGCAGGTGCCGACCTTGAAAGTATGCATATCGCATAAGTTATTGGTGGGTTGCAGAGCCCTACCTGGGTTTTAGAGAGTCGTATGGGAGCATCAACACGAATGTTGAAACCCCTGGCTAGCTCTTGACGCTGTACTCGATGCATAAAACTGGGCAAGAATACGAGCTCGTGAGGTACTCATTACTTGAACAAAAACTATGGGGAAGATTCCGACTCTCATTACAAGACCTTCGATATTTCTTCACCGTAAGGCCAGCCGATGATAACTATCACAAGAAAAATGATAATGAACCCCAACAGAAGATAAAATATTTTATGATTTGTATTCATATCATTTTATCAAAATTGGACTGAACACGAATTATCACCAACACTAACACCTTTATTGTACCCAATAAGCCTCGCACACTGAGTGTGTCCCCGTAATTCGTACCCAAGTGGCCTAAAAGAGAAATAATTGTTAGCTACCATTCGTGCGCTTACTGTCTCATAGATACCTGAAGATGGTTTTGAGCTTGTGAGAAACCACTCCGGCATATGCGTTTGACCCCAATGGTTAGTTACAGTGCTACTGGTAATCCGGCCACTTGCATAGCACCATTTACCCTCGACCGTCGTCGTAAACAAAAGATTACCGAATACATTATTCTGATAGCTTTGAATGGATGCATTCCAACAACCGGACATTGGTGTAGCTCTCATCAAGGAGGGTGCAGCAATAAAACTTGGTGAATTTTCACTGGCGACTGCTGTAAAGTCTTCAAAAAATCGACGCTCATCCACCGTCAGGGAATCCAGAGGGTCTTTTGATGTTCCTGAGTTTACTATTTTCTGGTAAATAGCGTTGTTTTTTCTTGAGGTGAGAGAGGAAGCGTTAGCCAGCGATATGCTAAGAGTTGACAACGACAGGGGGAGTAAAAGAATGAGAAAGGAATTCGCCGTGGTGTGCATAGAATTTCCTTACGCTTGGAGATTTCTTTATGAAATCTGCTTGGGTTAGGTGCCTAGAATTCTAGGCGATGAGGTGAATCCTAGTCAAGAGATTTTTATAGAATTTTTGCAATAATATTATGATGGTTTAATTCGATGCGCATATAAAAACCCACCCCTATCTTCCCTCTGAAAACGAAAAAAGGGGTGACGCTCTTTTTATGCAACATTCATGCCCAAAAGATGGTTAGTAGACGGCGAGCCCGCGTGCCCGGAAGATATCGCGGGCCGCTTCGGTGTCTTCGCGGCTGGGGGGCTTCACATCGGCTAACTGGTAGTCATAGCCCAGGGACTCCCATTTGTCGGTGCCCATCTGGTGGAAGGGCAGAACCTCAACCCGCTCCACGATGTTGCGCCAGCGGCAGACGATATCGGCAACCTTCTCGATATTGTCGGGGTCATCGGTGTAGCCGGGGACCAGAACAAAACGAATCCAGGTCTTAATACCCAGCGCTGAGAGCCGATCCCCAAAGTCAATAGTGGGTTGGAGAGCTCTTCCGGTAAGTTTCTGGTAGACCTCTTCAGAACCAGATTTAACATCGAGTAAGACCAGGTCAACGTTTTCAAGGAACTGATCTGTTGCGTGAGCACCCAGGAACCCGGAGGTGTCAATGCAGGTATGAATACCCAAAGACTTGGCGCTCATGAGGATATTCTCAGCAAAGGGGCGTTGCATGAGCACCTCACCCCCGGAGATAGTAATACCGCCACCGGTAGCTTTAAAGATTTTGCGCATGCGCTTAATCTTCTTCATCAGATCTGAGGCCATGATGGGCTGACCGTCCTTCATCTTGAAGGTGTCAGGGTTATGGCAATAAAGGCAACGGAGCGGGCAACCGTTCATGAAGATGGTCATGCGGGTGCCCGGGCCGTCAACAGCTGTCACCAGTTCCCAGGAATGGATAGAACCGAGCTGGCCCTCGCGCATGAGCTTAATCTGGGCAGAGCGCTCCAGCTCCGTCATCTCACCCAGGCCCCAGGTTCCAGCCCCAGAATGCCGGTCCGCCGGCGGAGCAAAAGTTAGCTCGCCGGCGGTATCGGTGACATCGTGTGTGACGTCGAGAGACATAGGAACCTATGCCCCGTGGTGGAAGGTGCGTGAGAGTACGTCTAGCTGCTGCTCGCGGGTCAGGCGCACAAAGTTAACCGCGTAGCCCGAGACGCGAACGGTCAGGTTGGGGTAGTTATCGGGGTTCTCCATTGCGTCCTCAAGGGTTTCGCGGTTGAGAACATTGATATTTGCGTGGTAGAGGCCCTTGGGGGCGGTCTTGGTGGCGCGATTTGCCTTCATAGAAGCCAGACGCTCTTCGTAGGTCTTTACAGCCATGGTTTTCTCCTTAGTGATGAGGTGTTGATAGGGTTGCCCCCCGGTCGAGGGGGCCAACCTGCTGGTGCAGGATCGGCGGGCACCCCTCGACCGGGACACTAAATCTATTGAGTTTTAGTCTTCTTCGGGAATAAAGCCGGCATCGAGGATGCCAACTAGGTTGGTTACCTGCTCGTCCTTGGTGCGGCCAAGACCGTTGGGGGTGATGGTATTAGTTAGGGAGATACCGTCCAGGGCGTCCTCGTAGTCCAGCTTGCCGACCGAGAGCATAGAGGCAACCATGCCGTGGGTGTCCATACCGTTCTCTGGGTTGGCGCCGGGGGAGAAGGGGGTACCCGCACGGTGGCCAGAGGGGAAGGAACCTGTTGCCTTACCGTAGACCACGTTAGAGGTAATGGTCAGAACCGACTGGGTGGGGATAGCATCGCGATAGAGCGGGATAGCCTTAATCTTCTCCATCACGGTGTGAACGATGGTTGCGGCGATATCATCGGCGCGGTCATCGTCGTTACCGTAGGTGGGGAAGTCGCCTTCGGTAATGTAGTCCACAATCAGGCCAGTTTCGTCACGAACCGGGGTGACCTTGGCGTACTTGATAGCAGCCAGGGAGTCAGCAACGATGGACAGACCAGCGATACCGCAACCCATGGCACGGATAATATCCGAGTCATGCAGGGCCATTTCGATGGACTCGTAGGCGTACTTGTCGTGGCTGTAGTGAATGATGTTCAGAGCCTCAACGTAGGTGGCAACGACCCAGTCCAGCATCTCTTCGTACTTGAGCCAGACATCATCAAAGTCCAGGGGGCCGTCGCCGGTGACAGGTTCGTAGCCCTTAACAACCTGCTTGCCGGTCATCTCATCGCGACCACCGTTGATGGCGTAGAGCAGAGCCTTAGCGGCGTTGACGCGAGCGCCGAAGAACTGCATCTGCTTACCAATCTTCATGGGTGAGACACAGCAGGCAATGGCTACGTCGTCGCCCCACTGCTCACGAATCTGGGGGTCAGACTCGTACTGGATGGAGGAGGTCTCAATGGAGATAGCGGCGCAGAATTCCTTGTAACCGGCGGGTAGATTCTCGTCCCAGAAGATGGTGATATTGGGTTCTGGGGCGGGGCCCAGGTTACGTAAGGTTTGGAGCAGACGGAAGGAGGTTTTGGTGACCAGGGTGCGGCCGTCGCTGGTGAAGCCACCGTCGGACCAGGTAGCCCAGTAGGGGTCGCCGGAGAAAATCTGATCGTAGTCGATGGTGCGTAGGAAGCGAACGATACGCAGCTTGATGACCAGGGCATCAATCATTTCCTGAGCATCGGATTCGGTAATCAGGCCAGCGGCTAGGTCACGCTCAAAGTAGATATCTAGGAAGCCGGAGAGGCGACCAATAGACATGGCGGCGCCATCCTGTGACTTAACCGATGCCAGGTAGGCGAAGTAGGTCCATTGAACGGCTTCCTGGGCGGTGCGGGCAGGGTGGGAAATATCGAAGCCGTAGAGCGCTGCCATCTTCTTGAGACGTTTCAGAGCCTTAATCTGCTCTGAGTGTTCCTCGCGGTAGCGAGCCCAGTGCTCACTGAAGCCACGGTCAGCTACAGCGTCCTTAGCGCGTTCCTTATCGGCAATTAGATTATCGACACCGTAGAGCGCTACACGGCGGTAATCACCGATGATGCGACCACGGCCGTAGGCATCGGGCAGGCCGGTGATGATGTGCGAGGAGCGAGCCGCGCGAATGCGGGGGGTGTAGATATCAAAGACGGCATCGTTGTGGGTTTTGCGGTACTCGGTGAAAATCTTCTTGATGTTTTCATCGGGTTCCTTGCCAGCTTCGCGGATAGCGGTCTCAACCATGCGCCAGCCGCCGTTGGGCATCATGGCGCGTTTGAGCGGAACATCGGTCTGTAGACCAACGACAACATCGTCGTCTTCAGAGATGTAGCCCGCGGGGAATGCATCAATTTCGGCGGGGGTCTTGGTGTCTACGTCGTATACACGGTTCTTGCGTTCTACGGAGAGGTAGTTCTTTTCAAGAGTGTCCCAGACACGCAGGGTCTTTTCGGTGGGGCCAGCTAAGAAACTGGAGTCCCCCTCGTAGGGGGTGAAGTTAGCGAAGATGAACCCTCGCACATCGATGCTGTCCTGCCAGAGGCCGGGTGCAAAACCCTCCCAGGCGCTCGCAGAATGTTCGTTGACAAAGACTCCAGCGGTGGCGGGAGCTTCAACCTGTGCGGTCATAAATGGTACTCCTTGTCAGAAGTGACGGTGCGGGCGCACGGGAGCGGGCGCTCGATGATCTTTCACTCTTTGATTGTGGCTTAAAGTGCGGCAAAAATAAAATCTGCATAAAATATGCTTGATTATATTTAATCTGCATAGCTCAGGGTGTTTTCCCATGTCAAGACAAATTTATGGGTGGCTTCTGGGGGCTTTTGCTGCTGGGCGTGTGACCTAGGGAAAGCATAATTACCGGTTATATAACGCAAGTGTGAAGTTAGGGCATTTTTGACCTAAAAGTAAGGGTGGAAACTACCTCAAAGACGGGGTGGGGCCCAGCCTATAAAGTCTGGGTCGTGGCCGTATCTTTACTGCACCCGAGACCCCGTTGAGTAGCCAGGGGGGGGAGAGAAGATGAGGCAGAGAGGGAGAGAGTTGTTACCCAAACAGTCTTGTAGCCACAGAATATCTCATAGCACTTAGCGCCCCTATGGGGGGGCACAGTAAGCCCGGCGTGTTTTAGGGGCAAACTCCAAGAGGTCTGAACTGGCGGCTCGGATGGGCTTAGCGTACGCTGGCTTGTATCTTTAAATCCGGCTGATTCTAGCCGGACGTCCGGTTTCAAGGAGTTGTGCGTGACAATCTTGCTTTTCCTGGTGGGTGTAGTGCTCATGGCCCTGGGTATTGCCTTCTCTATTGCCCTCCACGAGGTGGGGCACCTGGTGCCCGCCAAGCTCTTTGGTATACGGGTTCCCCAGTACATGATTGGCTTTGGCAAAACGGTCTTCTCTTGGAAACGCGGTGAAACCGAATACGGATTTAAAGCGCTACCGCTGGGTGGCTACATCTCCATGATTGGCATGTACCCGCCCGGTCAAGATGGGCAAAGTGAGGGGCGGGCAGGTGGAACTAGCCCTCTGCAACAGCTAGCCCGCCAAGCTCGCCAGGCTGATGTTGAGCGCATCCGCCCCGAGGACCAAGGCAGGCTCTTCTACCAGCTCCCGGTCTACAAGCGCATCATTATTATGCTGGGTGGACCCGCCATGAACCTGCTGATTGGGCTGGTAGCTACCACAATTTTGGTAACGGGCTTTGGTTCCTACCAGCCAACCACCGGCATTCAAAGCGTCTCGCACTGCGTCCAAACCCTTGATGCTACTAGGGCTAAGAGCGCTAACTCCGCAGAGTGTGGGGCTGATGATCCGCTAGCGCCCGCTAGTGCTGCAGGCCTCAAGCCCGGTGACACCATTCTCGAATTTGCTGGCCAGAGTGTGACCAGCTGGGAGCAGCTCACTGAACTGATCCGTAGCAAGGCCGAGAAAGAAGTCCCGCTAACCGTCCAGCGCGGTGACCAGACGCTAGAGCTGACTATCACGCCCATGCTGACTGAACGCCCGGTAGTTGATCCGCTCACCAGCACTTACCAGACCAACCCCGACGGTAGCTATAAAACCCAGGAGGTGGGCTTTATCGGTATCAGCCCCGCTACTGAGCTGACCCCCGGCACCGTGGGGGAGGTGCTCCCCACAGTTGGGCAGTCCCTGGAACGTATTGGCGCAACTCTGATTAAGCTTCCGGCCCGCGTCTACGGTGTGGCAGTTACTCTGGTGACCAACGGGGATCGTGATGTAAACAGTCCGGTTTCGGTTGTTGGTGTTGGCCGGATCGCTGGTGATATTGCTGCGCAGGATGAAATTAGCCTGCGAGATAAGGCGGCCACGCTGGTGTCGCTGATTGCCCAGATGAACCTCATGCTCTTTGCCTTTAACCTGATTCCGCTTCTACCTCTGGATGGCGGGCACGTCCTGGGCGCCCTGTGGGAGGGGGTGCGCCGCAAGAGCGCCAAGCTACTGGGTCGAAAAGACCCCGGCCCCTTCGACCCGGTTAGGCTCCTGCCGCTGACCTATGTGGTCGCCGGTGCCTTCCTGCTTATGACCGTCATTCTGGTGGCCGCCGATATCTTCAAACCCATCAGCCTCTTCTAAGCTCGACTGAGCATGCGATACTATCTCCAGGCCTGATAGTGCCCGGCTCAATCACACGGGCCTAGGTGCCGCAGTCACCGTGCTGGGCGAAGGTCTTAACCCACCCTTTACGCCCCAGCCAGTCAGCAAAAGTTCTGCAGGGCTGGC
This sequence comes from Rothia sp. CCM 9416, assembly GCF_048513535.1. Lineage (NCBI taxonomy): Bacteria > Bacillati > Actinomycetota > Actinomycetes > Micrococcales > Micrococcaceae > Rothia > Rothia sp. CCM 9416. Next base: position 29,522 of record NZ_JBLXXR010000018.1, read on the forward strand.
GCGGGGAGCTGACTTCAAGTACAGCAGAGCCAACACTGAACCGCTGATTGACCAAGATCTCAGACCAGCTAACGCCTTCAGTTGTGACGTTCTCGCCAAACATGCCGTTAGGGTAGCTCCTTCCTGCCTGCTCACCCCAGTAATCCAATTCTTCACGAGCATAAAGGTAGACAGCTTTTTCAGCCCCGCCGTGGTGCTTACTATCACCCACAAAATCACCGGCAACACCGGAGCCATCGCCGTAGTTCGGGCCGGGAGCAAAAACATCGAGGGAACTCACAGCGACCTTACCAATACCGGTCTGACGCGGGTTCTGCCAACTAGGGTAAATGGCTGAGCGATATTGGTTGAAAGAACCCGAGGCCTAGCAGAAACGGTCATCACAGTGGTACCCATACGGTTTATCCTAGCTGAGCTGTGTCGAAAGAGTCCCCGGCCTGTCTTAGTAAATATGGTCTAACTGGTGCACAATAGAGGATGACACTGTACGCCTGCGCCCACCGGCAGGTGTAAGAAACTTTTGGAGGAAAACTTGACCTCGGTTGCTCTTGGAATGCCCGCCGCACCACCCCCCGTTCTGGCACCACGCCGTAAGACCCGCCAGTTCAAGGTCGGTTCCGTAGGGGTAGGGTCAGAATCGCCGGTCTCCGTGCAGTCCATGACCACCACCAAGACCCACGATATCGGCGCCACCCTTCAGCAGATTGCTGAACTCACGGCCACCGGTTGCGATATTGTACGCGTAGCCTGCCCCACCGATAAGGATGCAGAGGCCCTGCCCATTATCGCTAAGCAGTCCCAGATTCCTGTAATCGCCGATATCCACTTCCAGCCCAAGTACGTCTTTGCCGCTATCGAAGCCGGTTGCGGTGCCGTCCGAGTTAACCCCGGCAACATCCGTAAGTTTGACGATCAGGTCAAGGAGATCGCTGCTGCCGCTAAGGACCACGGTACCTCAATCCGTATCGGTGTTAATGCCGGCTCACTCGATAAGCGCCTGCTCGAAAAGTACGGCAAAGCCACCCCAGAAGCCCTGGTGGAATCCGCTGTCTGGGAAGCCTCCCTCTTTGAGGAACACGGCTTCCGGGACTTCAAGATTTCAGTTAAGCACAACGACCCCGTCATCATGGTTGAGGCCTACCGCCAGCTGGCAGCTGCTGGTGACTGGCCCCTACACCTAGGCGTTACCGAAGCAGGCCCAGCTTTCCAAGGAACCATCAAATCGGCAACAGCCTTTGGTGCCCTGCTCTCCGAGGGCATTGGCGATACCATTCGCGTGTCCCTCTCCGCGCCTCCCGTTGAAGAGGTCAAAGTAGGCTCCCAGATTCTTGAGTCCCTGAACCTGCGCCCCCGCAAACTTGATATTGTTTCCTGCCCCTCCTGTGGCCGTGCCCAGGTCAATGTATGGGAACTAGCCGAGAACGTCACCAAGGGCCTTGAAGGCATGAAAGTTCCCTTGCGCGTGGCCGTCATGGGGTGCATTGTCAACGGCCCCGGCGAAGCCCGTGAAGCCGACTTGGGTGTCGCCTCCGGTAACGGTAAGGGCCAGATCTTTGTTAAGGGTGAAGTCATCAAGACCGTTCCCGAAGACGAGATCGTTCAGACCCTGATTGAAGAGGCCAACCGTATCGCCCGCGAGATGGAAGACCGCGGCGAAATTGACCTGTCAGGCGAGCCGACCGTTTCAGTCTCCTAAAGCCTTCAGAAGAAACCCATCGTGTCTCTCTTTTCACGCTTCCAGCGCATCAGCGATGATGTCATAATCCGCCCCCTCACCCTCGATGACCGGGTAGAACTGGAAACCATGATTAGTTCAGACCCGGTGGGTTTTCTCTTTGCCGCTGAACACCTCCACCATTTTGGGTTACCTGCCCCGAGCGCATTGACCTCGCGCAAAACGCCCAGCGGCTTCATTGGTATTTTTGTGCCTCGAAATGCCAGCGGGAAAGAGAGCGGCTACAAGGGGGCACCACCCGCAGTAGGAGGCGGGTATGGTGGCATCGAGATGCCGCTTCCGGAACGCCTCAGAAACACCCTAGATACTCTGCTGGGCAAGACCAGCGACTGGGTGAGCCGATCGGCTGGGGCGCACTTTAGCGACCCGGCTGAGCGGAACCTGGCTCCCATGCCGGGACTGGCTGAGACACTTGCCCCGGGGGAGGGGCCTGAATCGGAACCCAGAGATTGCCTAGTGGGCGCTTTCTGGCTTGGAGCTAACTGCGTTCCACTTTCGCTACCGGAACCCTACTACGAGACGGTTGCCCACTATATTTGGCGGCACAACCGCAAAATTGCATCAATTTTCGGCCACCGCCAAGCAGTCTTGGGTATATGGGGGCACCTAGCTGGGCGCATGCCAACCCCCTTCGGCATCCGCGAAAGCCAGCCCTTGCTTGAGCTCCCCGTGGACGCTGACCTCACAGCGCTTGCTGAACAGTCGCTGGCTCGCCCGCGGCTGGGCGCTCCACCTATCATTGAGCCTGTGCGCTGGGCCCGCACCGATGACAGGCCCAGCCTGCTCAGAGCCTCTATCGCCATGTTCACCCAAGAAGTAGGCTATGACCCCATGACGCGGGACCCTTCCGGGTATGCCCACCGCATTGATGAACTCACCCGAACCGGTCGCACCGTGGTCGGTGTTAACTCCGAGAATATCGTTATTTTTAAGACGGATATCGGCTTGGCGCACGGTTCAATCTGCCAGCTTCAGGGCGTGTGGCTCCACCCCGCCTACAGGGGGCACCGTCTTGCCCCCACCTTGCTAGCTCAGGGCGCAGAGCTAATTCGCCGGCGTTTTCCCCAGCTTTCTCTCTACGTCAACGATTACAACAGTGCGGCCAGGGCTCTCTACCGGAGCACCGGCTGGCAGCAAACAGGCACTTTCTCTACTGTGCTTTTCTAAGGCGATCGCAGATCGATCCGTCAAGAACCGCCCCGGTAGCCTATCCTCTGTACAAAGCGGAGCTAGCTTCTGTGGAAGAGACCAACTGGGGGTAGCCGGTCACCATCGATGCCCGGCAGGTCCCCCGGTAGCAGAGATGTCTTAGCCTCACAAGAAGCGGTAAGCTGGTAGAGAGTATGCCCTGCCCTTAATCCTAGGGTAGGACCAGTCAGCGGGCGACGAGCCCGAAGCCTAGCGCAGCCTATAACTCTACGAGGTTGCCCTATGAGAGAAACGGAAGCAAGCCACCTTGGTACAGCGCCTGTCCCACCTTTTCCTACGCACTTTGCGTGAAGACCCTGTTGATGCTGAAGTCGCCAGCCACAAGCTACTGGTTCGTGCCGGCTATATCCGGCGCGCAGCCCCCGGCGTGTACACCTGGCTACCCCTGGGCCTGAAAGTCCTGGGAAAGATTGAGACCATTGTCCGTGAGGAAATGAACGCCATTGGTGCTCAGGAAGTCCACTTCCCGGCCCTGCTCCCGCGCGAGCCCTACCAAGCAACCAACCGCTGGGACGAATACGGGGATAACCTCTTCCGCCTCAAAGACCGCAAGGGGGCAGACATGCTCCTGGCCCCCACCCACGAAGAGATGTTCACCCTGCTGGTCAAAGACCTTTACAGCAGCTACAAGGATCTGCCGGTCTACCTCTACCAGATTCAGACCAAATACCGCGACGAGGCCCGCCCCCGCGCAGGCCTACTGCGTGGTCGCGAGTTCATTATGAAGGACTCCTACTCCTTTAACGTCGATGATCAGGGGCTTGACGAGGCCTACCAGGCTCATCGCGCAGCTTACATCCGAATCTTTGAGCGCCTGGGTCTTGAAATTGAGATCGTCCAGGCCCAGTCCGGCGCTATGGGCGGTTCGCGTTCTGAAGAGTTCTTGCACCCCACCCCGATTGGCGAAGATACCTTCGTGCGTTCTGAAGGCGGCTATGCTGCCAACGTTGAGGCAGTCACTACCGTTGCGCCTGAACCCGTTGATGCAAGCAATACCCCGGCTGCTAGCGTTCTCGATACCCCTGATTCACCGACCATTGAGATTCTTGTCCAACAGTCCAACGCACTGCACCCCCGCCCTGAGGGCCCCTGGACTGAGGCTGATACCCTCAAGAACGTTATCGTTGCCGTAACCCTGCCTGACGGTAGCCGTCAGCTAGTTGCTATCGGTCTACCCGGTGACCGTGCAGTTGATATGGGCCGCCTAGAGGCCAACGTGGGTGCTCTACTGGGCGTTGGTGGTGAGGTAGAGGTTGAGGCCGCCACTGAGGAGGACCTTAAGAAGTTTCCGCAGCTGGTTAAGGGCTACATCGGCCCCGGTCTGTCGCTAGATCATAAGTTCCTGGGTGTAGAATCTGCCACCGGTATTCCCTACTACCTTGACCCCCGCGTCGTTGAGGGCTCTGCCTGGATTACCGGCGCAAACGAAGACCAAAAGCACGTCTACAACCTGGTCGCTGGCCGCGACTTTGAGGCCGACGGCATCATCGAGGCCTGCGAGGTCCGCGAAGGTGACCCCGCACCCGATGGCTCCGGTCCGCTGATTGCCGCTCGCGGTATTGAGATGGGGCATATCTTCGCTCTGGGCCGCAAGTACGCTGAAGCCCTGGGCCTGAAAGTGTTGGACCAGAACGGCAAGCTCCAGACCGTGACCATGGGCTCCTACGGTGTGGGTGTCACCCGCGCACTGGCAGCTATCGCCGAGGGCAACCACGATGACCGTGGCCTGATCTGGCCCCGCAACCTGGCACCTGCCGATGTGCACCTGGTGGTCACAGGTAAGGGCGCTGAGGTGCTTGAAGGCGCTGAGAAGCTAGTAGCTGAGCTTGAGGCTGCCGGCCTGGACATCATGTTTGATGACCGCCCCAAGGTATCACCCGGTGTTAAGTTCGGCGATGCTGAGCTCCTAGGTGTTCCCACCATCCTTGTGGTGGGCCGCGGCTTTGCCGATGGCAAGATTGAAATCAAGGACCGCCGGAGTGGGCAAGCCCGTGAAGTAGCTTTGGACGAAGCAGTTGCTGAAATCCTAGCTGAGGTCGGTCGCTAGAAGCCTATGAGGAATCTGCTGGGCGGGGTAAAGCAAACTTTGCCCCGCCAGCACTGTAAGTGCCCCGATGCCGGTGGGGAAGAGAGGACGCCGACCCGTGGATATCCTTGGTGCTCTGGGGCTTGATGGGCTGGGGCTTAACCCCCTGAGCATTTGCTTGCTTCTGGTAGCGGCCCTAGGCGCAGGCTGGGTTGATGCTCTAGTAGGCGGCGGTGGCATGATACAGCTACCTGCCCTGCTTCTGGTGCCCGGCTTAAGCCCGGTCCAAGCGCTTGCTGTCAATAAGCTGGGGTCGGTTTTTGGTACCCTGACCAGTGCGGTGACCTATGTGCGAAGAACCCCCATTGATATTCGTACTACTGTGCCAGCTGCCTGCCTAGCTTTTGTGACCAGTATGGCCGGTGCGGTGCTTGCGACCGCTCTACCGCAGGAGTTCTTCAAACCTATTATTGTGGTGGCCCTTTTAGCGGTCCTGCTCTACACCGTTTTTAAGCCCTCCTTAGGCGGTTCAACAGAATTGAAATACCGGGGCCTTAAACACCTGATGGTGGGCCTGGGGGCCGGTGCGGCTATTGGTTTCTACGATGGGCTCTTAGGCCCGGGTACAGGTTCTTTTCTGATGGTCGTTCTGGTTGGTCTGATGGGGTATAGCTTCCTGCAAGCAAGTGCTCAAACAAAGATTATTAATGCGGCCACCAATCTAGGTGCCCTGGTGCTTTTTGCTGCGTCAGGTCAACAAGTGTGGGCGCTCGGTCTCATGCTGGGCATAGCAAATATGGTCGGCGGCTACCTTGGCGCACGTACGGCTATGGCGCGCGGTAACAGCTTTATTCGCTTCATGATGGTGATTGTGGTCAGCGCACTGATACTGAAGCTTGGGGCAGATATTCTGGCTGGTCGCTAATCCAAGGTGTGGAGCGCTAGAGCTAGAGCAATGACTTCGATGGAGTCTTCTGTGGTACTCACTGCGGGATCGGAAAAAACCTCCATAGAGAGGGCTGGCAGGGTTGCGGTCAGGTCACGGAGTTGGCTCTCTGCTTGTTCTGGGGCAACCGTGGGGTAGGAGGGCTGTATTGTTTCAAGGCGCTGGCTACAGATGAGGGCGGGGGTCACTGTATCGCGCAGGGCGGCGCTCTGCTGGGCTAGAGTTCGGGCCTTTGCTGCTAGACCGGTGTAGCCCTTGTCTGCGCGGGCGGCGTAGACCTCAGAGGCATAGTTAATCCGGTAAAGCACCTCCTGCATCTGCTCAAGGGAAGATGACGGTTCCGGCGCTTCGCCCTGGGGGTTAGTGCAGGTGAAGTTCTCCAGCTCCTTGATCTTTTGGGCTAGGGCAGCCGGGTACTTATTGTCGGTTATTCCCTCGCTAAGAGCTGCACTCCATAAGTGGGTGACAGCAGTCAGCGCGCGAGCTCTGTCTTCAAGGGAGTCTGTTTTAAGACCAAATTGCACAAGAGCGTCGGCGCTTGCTGTAAGTTGCTGGGGGAGCGGTTCAGCCTGCGAACTTTCAGCAAAATCACGTGCGGCGGGAGCTAGCTGCGCCAGGGAATCATCAAGGGCAGTAACCAAAATATCTTGGCCTTCGGCTTCAGCGGCCTCACGTAGCGTCTTTAGCTCAAGGGCAATAGTAATTTGGCCGGCCAGATCAGCTTTGATTCCTTCCTGCCGCTGTATGCCCTGCCAGCCCATAACCAGAAAAACAGCTAGCAGGCAGGCCAGCAAGGTAATGAGCGGGCGGAGAAAACGAGACATAGAGCGGGCCTTTCAAGAGGGGGAGTTTACCCACCATTGTGCCAAAAAAATTCTGGCTTCAGCTCACCCTGGTAGGCTTAGGGATTTAGAAGACCCAGATACGCTCGCAGAAAGGGAAGGATCATGGCAGGACCAAAAGCCGGTAAGAAAGAGGCTCCCAATGCGCGGGAACGTCGAGCAGCGGCCCGAGCCCAAGAAGGTATCACCCAAAGAGCCCCAGCAGAGAGCTTTGTAAGCCTTGAAAGCGTTCGTCCGGTAGTAACCGAAGTCGTTGAAGGTCAGTTCAAGCTGGTGCTGGAGAAACTGGCCCTCAGGGGTAAAGGAGCTAACCGCACCCTTGAAATCGTGCTTGACTACCCCGAAGATCGTACAGACGCCCTTTCCCTTGACACTATCGCTGAGGTTTCACAGGCTCTCTCCCAAGCGCTTGACTCAGCTGATGACGGCGAGGTTCCCTACCTGCTTGAAGTATCTTCACGGGGAGTGACCAGCCCGCTGACCGAAACCCGCCACTGGAAACGCTCCATTGACAGGCTCCTGGCAATCAGCCAGACCGACGGGGAAACCTACTTAGCCCGGCTCGACTTCGTCACCGAAGAAGGCCCCGTGGTGCGCCGCAAGAAAGAGACCAAAAAGGGTCAGCCCGAAAGCTACCGCGACGCGCAGACCCTACCCTGGGCCACAATTTCTTCCGCAAAAGTAGAAATTGAATTCAACCGTTAGCAAGTACTCGGTAGAATAAAAACAAAACGACCACCTCTCAACATATTGAGGCCGCACGGTACGCCGTGCGAACATACACCGAAAGCGGTGCCGGAGCCTATGAGCCCCGGCACCGTATTACACGGAAGGGCCCACCATGGACATTGATTTGAGCAACCTTCGCCTGCTCGAAAAAGAGCGCGATATCTCGATCGACCACCTGATCCCAATGATCGAAAGTGCCCTTCTTTTGGCTTACCAGAAGCAGATCGGCGCGATTCGCGGTTCACGAGCAGAGATTGACCGCTCCAGCGGCACCGTCACCATCTGGGCGCCTGAGCTCGATGAAAACGACCAGATAATCGGTGAGTTTGACGATACTCCTAAAAACTTTGGCCGTATCGCGGCTTCTACCGCCCGCCAGGTCATTCAGCAGCGCCTGCGTGATGCACAGGATTCCGCCGTCCTGGGTGAATACAAGGACCGCGAAGGTCAGCTGATTTCCGGTGTCATCCAGCAGGGCCCCAACCCCCGGATGATTCACGTTGATTTGGGCACCCTCGAAGCCGTCCTCCCGACCGCTGAACAGGTTCCCGGTGAGCGCTACACCCACAACACCCGCCTGCGTGCCTATGTTCTCGAGGCCCGCCGCGGGCCTAAGGGCCCCTCCATTGTTCTGTCACGCTCGCACCCCAACCTTGTGCGCCGCCTCTTCGAGCACGAAGTGCCCGAAATTGCCGACGGATCAGTAGAGATTATGGCCATTGCCCGCGAAGCCGGGCACCGCACCAAGATCGCAGTTCGGGCAACTAAGCCCGGCATTAACCCTAAGGGATCCTGCATCGGTGAAATGGGTGCCCGCGTGCGCGCTGTCATGGGGGAGCTGAACAACGAGAAAATAGACATCGTTGACTACTCAGACTCACCCGAAGAGTTCATCGCAGCTGCCCTGTCACCCGCACGGGTTAGTGAGGTCACCGTGACCGAACGTAAGACTTTCTCTGCACGCGCCATCGTTCCCGATGACCAGCTCTCACTTGCTATCGGTAAGGAAGGGCAAAATGCTCGACTGGCCGCAAAACTGACCGGCTGGCGTATTGACATCATCTCGGCCTCCAAATATGAGGCAGCTATGGCAGCAGCTCAAGCAGCTGCTACCCCCGTCGAGGGAGACGGCTCGGACGAGAGCTAACTAACATAATTGCCGTTAGCCCCCGCAAGGGGGCTAAACTGGCTATAGAGGTCACAAGACCCAGTGCTTAATGCTGGTTTCGTAACAGCTAGCTAACCGGCCAGGCCCCAGGGCGTACAGCCGGGCGAACACATGAAGGGAGCAACCAAAGCTGCACACCCCCGTCCGCACCTGCATCGGCTGTCGAACCACCGCAGCACAAGCTGACCTCACACGAATTGCCCTCAGAGGCACCGCCCCACCCAGGGCAGTCTTTGATAGGGACAAAAGCCTCCCGGGGCGTGGAGCCTGGCTCCACCTGACCGAAGCATGTCTGACCAAAGCACTCAAAAAGGGTGCCTTTGCCAGAGCATTCAGAACCCGGGTGGATACCGCCGAACTGGTGATCAAAGCATAAGCCGAGCTCACCGGTTCACGGCCCGTTTCTCGGGCTGGCGAACCATATAAGTCAACGGGTTTGACGACTTACCTTGTAAGAAAGCGAGTCAGAAAACTGATGGAAACCCAATGAGTGCCGCGCAATGAGTACTAACCTGTGCTCGCCAACCGGCAAAAAAATAGCTTTATATAAGCTCAAACCTCACACAAACTGAAGGTTCGCCCCTGTCCTGGTGCGAACCAGAACAGGAGAAAAGTGGCTAAGCCCCGCGTTCACGAGATCGCTAAAGAGCTCGGAATCCCCTCAAAAGAAGCCGTCGCAAAGCTTCAAGAACTTGGCGAATTCGTCAAGGGAGCATCATCAACTTTGGAAGCTCCGGTAGTTAAAAAACTACGCGCAGCTTTCCCTCAGGCAGCTGCTCAGGCAGAAGCCTCAGAAAAGAAGGCAGAGGCCAAGAAGCCTGCCGCTCCCGGCCCCAAGACCGAAGCAAAGACATCTGCACCCAAGCCTGTTGCCGCTGCACCCGCAGCTCCCAAGCCTGCCGCAACGCCCAAGTCAGCCGCAGCGCCAGTCGCCAAACCTCAGGCAGAAGCTGCCACACAGCCTGCTGCCGACAAGGCAGAAACCAGCAAACCTGCTGGCCCCCGCCCCGGCAATAACCCCTTCGCACCGACCCAGGGCATGTCTGCTCCCAAGCCCGGTGCCCCTAAGCCCGGTGCCCCTAAGCCCGGTGCTCCCAAGCCAGCCGGTGCTAAACCCGGCCCCCGCCCCGGCAACAACCCCTTCGCCCCCTCCCAGGGCATGGGCAAGCGTAATGAACGCTCAGAAGGCGGTCGCTCAGGCGGCCCCCGCCCCGTAGGTGGACGCAACCCCCGCGGTGCTAATAACCCCGGCGGTCCCCGTCCTGCCGGTGGCGGCGCTCCTCGCCCCGCAGGTGGCCGTAACAAGGCCCCTCGCCCCGCAGGTGCAGGTACAGCAGGCCCCCGTCCCGCCGGTGGTGGCGCTCCTCGCCCCGCTGGTGGTGGCAACCGCCCCTCACCCAACATGATGCCCACCAAGATGAGCGGCAATGTCGGTGCTCGCGGTGCTGCTAGTGCTCCTGCCGGTGGCGGCGCTCGCCGTGGCTCAGGTGGACCCGGTGGCGGTAACGGTGGTGGCGGTTTCAACCGCGGCCCCGGTCGTGGTGGCCCCGGTGCCGGTCGCGGTAACGCTCAGGGCGCTTTCGGACGCGGTGGCGGTAAGCGCAAGAAGGGCAAGACTAAGTCAGCTCTGCGCCGTGAAGAGCAGCTGAGGCAGCCTACCATTGGTGGCGTCGCTGTACCCCACGGTGACGGCACTACCGAGATTCGTATGCGTCGCGGTGCATCGCTCATGGACTTCGCCGAGAAAATAGGTGCAAACGCAGCCGCACTGGTTACCGTTCTGATTCACCTGGGTGAAATGGCTACTCAGACCCAGTCACTCGATGAGGAAACCTTCGAGCTACTTGGCGCTGAGCTGGGCTACGTCGTTAAGATCGTATCTCCCGAAGATGAAGAGCGTGAGCTCCTTGAATCCTTTGACATCAACCTTGATGCCGAAGCTGACGCTGAAGACGATGCAGTACTGGAAGTTCGCTCACCGGTTGTTACTGTGATGGGTCACGTTGACCACGGTAAGACCCGCCTGCTCGATGCTATCCGTAACACCAACGTCATTGACGGGGAAGCCGGTGGCATTACCCAGCACATTGGTGCCTACCAGATTCGCACCGAGGTAGATGGCGAAGAACGCTACCTGACCTTTATCGATACCCCCGGTCACGAAGCCTTCACCGCTATGCGTGCCCGTGGTGCTAAGGTCACCGACATCGCTATCCTCGTGGTAGCTGCCGATGACGGCGTCATGCCCCAAACCGTTGAAGCTCTCAACCACGCTCAGGCTGCTGACGTGCCGATCGTTGTTGCTGTCAACAAGATCGATAAGGAAGGCGCTAACCCCGAAAAGATTCGCGGTCAGCTCACCGAATACGGCCTGATTCCTGAAGAGTACGGTGGCGACACCATGTTTATCGATGTTTCTGCCCGCCAGGGGAAGAACATCGACGAACTGCTCACCGCTGTTACCCTGACCGCCGATGGCGCTCTGGAACTGAAGGCTAACCCCAACAAGGAAGCCCGCGGTGTAGCTATTGAAGCTAACCTCGATAAGGGCCGCGGTGCTGTAGCTACCGTTCTGGTTCAGTCCGGTACCCTGCGTATCGGTGACGCTATCGTTGCCGGTTCAGCCTACGGTCGTGTTCGTGCCATGTTCGATGAGAACGGCACCAGCGTTGAAGAAGCTGGCCCTTCACGCCCCGTCCAGGTGCTTGGCCTCAACTCCGTGCCCCGTGCAGGTGACACCTTCCTGGCAACTGAGGAAGAGCGTACAGCCCGCCAGATCGCTGAGAAGCGTGAAGCCGCTGACCGCAACGCCCAGCTGGCTAAGCGCCGTAAGCGAGTCACTCTTGAATCCTTCGATGCCGCTGTGGCTGAAGGCAAGATGGACACTCTCAACCTGATCATCAAGGGCGACGTTTCCGGTGCTGTTGAAGCGCTGGAAGAGTCACTTATGAAGATTGACGCCGGTGGCGACGAAGTTCAGCTTCGCGTTATCCACCGCGGTGTTGGTGCTATCACCCAGAACGACGTCAACCTGGCAACCGTTGACAACGCCATCATCATTGGCTTCAACGTCCGCCCGGCAGAGCGCGTTGCAGAACTGGCCGATAGCGAAGGCGTAGAAATGAAGTTCTACTCCGTGATCTACCGTGCTATCGAAGAGGTCGAGGCAGCCGTCAAGGGTATGCTCAAACCCGAGTACGAAGAGGTTGAACTGGGTTCAGCCGAGGTCCGCGAGGTATTCCGTTCCTCCAAGTGGGGCAATATCGCAGGTTCAATCGTCAAGTCAGGCGTTATCAAGCGCAACTCCAAGGCGCGCCTGGTGCGCGATGGTTCGGTGGTTGCAGATAACCTCACCATTGAGTCCCTGCGCCGCTTCAAGGACGATGCTACCGAGGTCCGTGAGGGCTTCGAATGTGGTATCGGCCTGGGCTCCTTCAACGACATCAAGGACGGCGACGTCATTGAAACCTGGGAGATGCAGGAAAAGCCGCGCGTCTAGTCTTTAGATAAGACCTAGGAAAGGGGTGGGGTAGTCGTTTGACGATTACCCCACCCCACTACAATTTATAGAAGCAGAATAAACTTTCACATCAAGGAGAACACCATGGCAGATCCGGCACGCGCCGCCCGCCTAGCAGACCGTATCAAGGTCATTGTTGCCCAGGCGCTTGAGCGCCGCATTAAAGACCCACGTTTGGGCTTTATTACCGTCACAGATGCCCGGGTCACCAACGACCTGCAGCACGCAACGGTCTACTACACCGTTTTTGGGAGCGAAGAGGAACAGGCTTCAACCCGCGCCGCTCTTGAGTCAGCTAAGGGTATCTTGCGGGCAGAAGTCGGTAAGAACATCACCGCCCGTCTGACCCCAACCCTCACCTTTGTACCCGATGAGGTGCCGGTGAACGCTGCTCACATCGAAGATCTGCTCCGCCAGACTAAGGAACGCGACGCCGAGCTTGCCGCCGCCCGTGAGGGCGCCGAGTACGCAGCTGGTGAGGACGCTTACAAGATTGCTGAAACTGACGAGGACGAAGCCTAGAGACCGTGGCTAAGAAAGCACCGACCGGCCCTTCTGGCCTGATTATCGTCGATAAACCTGCGGGTATGACCAGCCACGATGTTGTCTCTAAGATGCGATGGCTTGCAGGGACCCGCAAGGTAGGCCATGCTGGCACCCTGGATCCTATGGCAACCGGGGTGCTGATTTTGGGCGTCAATAAGGCAACCAAGCTACTGACCTGGGTGGTAGGAGAAAGCAAAACCTATACGGCAACTATTCGCTTGGGCGTATCGACGCTTACCGACGACGCCGAAGGCCAGGTTACTGCTTTGGCTCCTGCCGGCGCTCTTGAAGCCCTGACCGATGAGCTGATTGCTGAACAGGTAGCGGCTTTGACCGGCGATATCATGCAGGTGCCCAGCGCGGTGTCTGCCATTAAGGTGAACGGCGTTCGGTCTTATGCTCGGGTCCGTTCCGGTGAGGCCGTTGAGCTAGAGGCCAGGCCGGTGACGGTCCACAGCTTTGAGGTGGAGGGCCTTGACCGGCTCACTGCCACCTACCCGGTTCCTTTTGCTGAGTCCCCGGCGGGAGAGGCCGTAGAAAAGGGATCTGGACAGCAAGAACAGAATGAATATGACGTCCTCGATGTCCGGGTGACGGTTATCTGCTCGGCGGGTACCTATATCCGGGCTCTGGCACGCGATATGGGAAAGGCACTGGGGGTTGGCGCCCACCTGACTGCCCTGCGCCGCACCGCTATCGGTGAGATTAGGGCTGAGGATGCTCATAGCCTGGACACTCTGATTGCCGGGCGTGAAGCAGAACAGCCCCTTCCGCTGCTTGCTCTCGAGGAGGCCGCCCGCCGACTGTTCGGTGAGCGTCTTGTAAATGCCCAAGAGGCTACCGACCTGTCCAACGGGCGCAGGATTAGCCCTAGCGCTGGTGCCGAACAGGCCAAGCGGCACAGCAGTGCCGGTGGCTCAAGAGGCGGCCACGATAAACCCACCACCGAAGGCATCGTAGCGGCTTTTGCCCCCGATGGAACCCTGGTCGCTCTCATCGAGAACACCCGGTTCCGCGGTGAAGACCTAGCAGCCCCTGTGCTTGTCTTTGAAGCCGGTAGAACTTTCTAGGAACGAGAGAACACAATGATAATTGCTGGACTTGACCTGTGGTTTTGGGTCTGCCTTGGGCTGGGAACCCTATCTTTTCTGGTCTGCCTGCTGGCTTTCTTGCGAGGACGGGCACCCGATGACTTCAGCCAGGGCTCGGTTCTAATTCTCGAGGCTTTCCTACTGGTCTACCTGGTCGGCTCTATCATTATGCAGGCAGTGACCGATGGGCCGAGCGGGGACTGGTTGGAGTACTATGGCTATCTGGTGACAGCCATGATTATTCCGGTGGGTACCTTTATCTGGTCTTTGGCGGAGCGCACCCGGTGGTCGACACTGGTTCTGGGGCTCACCGGCCCGGTCTTGATCATCATGGTTCACCGCATGAATATGCTCTGGTACTACTACTAAACCGATACTGAGGATACACAGATGGCACCCTCCACTTCACCGCACCAGGTATCTGCCCCGGCTAAGGGCTTTGGCCGCTTACTGGTAGTCTTTTACGGCATCTTTACCCTTTCAGCGGGTGCACGAGCACTGTACCAGGTGATTCGTAAGTTTGATGAAGCTCCGCTTTCTATCAGCCTCTCGGCGCTTTCGGCTTTAATTTACCTGGTGGCTACTCTGGCGCTCTCCCGTAGGGGCCAGGGCGCTTGGAAAGTCTCACTGCTGGCGGTAGGGACCGAGATGGCTGGTGTTTTGCTGGTCGGTATATTCTCCTACCTTCAGCCCCAGCACTTTGCTCTAGCCTCCGTATGGTCTCACTTTGGGTCGGGCTACGGGTACGTTCCTCTTGTCCTACCCATGATTGGGCTCTGGTGGCTCAATAAGGCTCGTCCCGGTAAGACAGCGCATGAAGGGCGGAGCTAGGCTGGTTCTTTATGGACCGGTATCAGCACGTAGGATAGACACCAGCAGCAACCCACAAGGAGCACAGTGAAGCGCTACACCGACCTCGCCCAGATTCCCGCTGGCTACGGGCCTACCGTGGTCACCATCGGCAACTTTGATGGTGTTCATATCGGGCACCAGAAGGTACTCTCTACGCTGGTGGCTACGGCACAAGAGCGCGGGTTGACCTCTGTTGCTGTTTCCTTTGACCCGCACCCTGCGGTGGTTCACGGGCCGGCGGGGTCGCACGTCGATATCATGGGGCAGAAGGACCGCCAAGCGGTTATGGCTGAACTGGGCGTCGATGTTTATCTGCTCCTGCACTACGACCTTGACTTTGCTGCTCAGACTCCAGAAGAATTTGTGACCCGCACCTTTGTTGACGCGCTGGATGCTCGGTGCGTTGTCATCGGTGATGACGTTCGATTCGGCACCAATAACTCAGGCAACCTGGCAACCATGAAGGAGTTGGGCCAGCGTTTCGGTTTTGATGTTGTGGTTGTTGAGGATCTTCTGGTGTCCGATGCCAGCCGCTGTTCTTCTACCGCTATCCGTCAGCTCCTTGGACAGGGCAGAGTAGCGGAAGCCGGCTCCCTGCTGGGCCGGTCCCACTACATGCGCGGTGAAGTCGTCCACGGTGCCGCTCGGGGTCGTGAACTCGGGTTCCCCACCGCCAACCTGTCGGCCGATTCCAAGGGCTTGGTTCCTGCTGATGGTGTTTATGCAGGCTGGCTGATTGATGAGCAGGAAATCCGGCACCCTGTTGCCATTTCTGTGGGGACTAACCCCACCTTTGAAGGAATTACCACCCGCCAGGTGGAAGCCCACGTCATCGATCGGACTGACGAAAAAGTTGAGGACTTTAACCTCTACGGGCAGCAGATCACCTTGGAGTTCGTCGCTTTCTTGCGGGGCATGGTTGCCTATACGGGCGTCGAAGCTCTAGTGGAGCAGATGTATCAGGATGTTGAACAGGCTCGGCAGATCCTGAGCTAGAGTTCAGCACAGACCAGACGACAGACTACCGCCCCGGCAGAAAATACTCTGCCGGGGCGGTTGCGTCCTTGGGGCTTACATTTCTTCGTGGGTGGCGGGGTCAAAACCCCGGCCAAGGCCCGCTTCTAAATCATCAATGGTGGACATCTGCTCTTGGGTGAGTTCCCAGCTGAAGACATCCAGGTTTTCTTCCATGCGCCGGGTGTGAGCTGATTTGGGTAGGGGCAGGTGTGCCTTTTGAACTTCCCAGCGGAGGATAACCTGGGCCGGTGTCCTTCCGATGTTTTGAGCTATCTCTGCCAGGCTTGGGTCCTTGAGTAGGCGGGTCTTCCGCCCCAGCGGCGACCAGCACTGCGTAAGGATAGCCTTCTGACGGTTGTAGCTGGCCCACTCCCGTTTCTGGGAGTAGGGGTGGAGCTCGATCTGGTTGATAGTGGGGGTAACCCCTGTTTCTTTAACTAGGAGGTCAATGTGCTCTGGTAAGAAGTTAGAGACACCGATGGTGCGCACCAGCCCCTGCTCTTGCATCTGGATCAGTGCCTTCCAGGTTTCTAGGTAGAGCCCCTGGGAGGGGTTGGGCCAGTGAATGAGGTAGGCATCAAGATAGTCAAGACCCATGCGCTTGAGTGTGCCTTCCAGGGATCTGAAGGCACTATCGTAGCCGTGGTCACGACCGGGGAGCTTGGACTGAACGAAGATTTCTTGACGATCCACACCAGAGCGCAGGACCCCTTTTCCTACTCCTACTTCATTGCCGTAATTGACCGCCGTATCAATGAGACGGTACCCCCTGACGATGGCTTCCGATACGGCAACCTCTGACTCTGCGTTACTGAGAGGGTAGGTCCCTAGGCCCAGGGGCGGGATGGAAGTACCATCGCGCAGTGTATGGTTTTGCACAGGTTATCTCCTAGATAGTCAGGAGGGCTAGGACGAGCTGGGCGCTCCTAGCCGCTACGATGGGGGCATCCATGTGGAAGTCCTGATCGGCTGCGGGGCCGCAGAGATCCGAAATACCACGGATAGCGATGAAAGGAATTGAACGGCTAGCACAAATTTGTGCCAGCGCGGTGGTCTCCATGTCTGTGGATAGTGCCTGGGGGAAAATCTCCCGGGTGTCCTTGACATTATGAGCAGTTACGAAAGAGCCACCAGCCAGCATCGTACCGAACAGGGGCTTGCCTTGGCCGGTGTAGCTGGCAGCAGCCTGCCGGGCCTTGTCAACCAGTGCCGCATCGGAACTATAGCTAGCTGGCATACCGGGAACCTGACCGTAGGCGTAGCCAAATGCTGTGGCATCTGCGTCGGTGTAGGTGTAGTCGGTGCCTACCGCCAAATCGCCTACCTCCACGTCGGCCCGTAGGCCACCGGCTGTACCGGCAGAGATAACTGCGGTGGGGTTGGCAACCACTGAAAGCGCCAGGCTCAGGGCCGTGGACGCGTTGACCAAGCCGATCTTAGAACGCACCAGCAGAATGGGGTGCTCTTCGCTGTCCGTCGTGTAGGTACGGGGGTAGAAAACTGCCTCACCCACGGTGAAGGCGGAGCCAGCTTCTTCAGTAGTTTCAAGGAAGGGCGCTGCCTCTTCATCCATTGCCACCTGAACGATAGTGGCACGGCCGAAGCCTTTGAAGGTAGGAGCGGACACTAGGCCATCACCTGCGCCCATTCATCTTTACGGTCAAGGAAGATCCGCACAGCTTCTTGGGCTTCTTGCAGTGAGTGGTTAGCACCCCAGCCGCACTGAACCTCATTGGCCGCAGGGACCTCTGTCGCCCGAAGCAGATCGTTCATGGTGGCTTCAAGGATAGCCATAAAGGCCTCGGGTTCGAGCCCCAGGGTCAGGGCGTAGAAACCGGTTTGGCAGCCCATAGGGGAAAAGTCGATGAGAGCGTCGGTGTGGTTGCGCATATGGTGCGCGGTCATATGCTCAATCGAGTGGATAGCCTTCATGCCCAGGTGCTCTTTATTGGGCTGGCAGAAGCGGACATCGTATTTGATGAGGACGTCCCCTCCGGGTAGTTCTTTTCGTCCTGCGACGCGCACATACGGCGCAAGAACGAGGGTGTGGTCTAAATCAAATGATTCAACATTGGTTTGATCTCGTGAAGTCATTGTTAAATTATATAGTCCTCAATGGGCTACCCAAGAGTAACCGCCATGTTTGTAAGGCTTGAGCTGTGAAGTGATGTGAAAATTGGGTTTGAGCGAATGAACAAAGGGGTATCGGTTCGTATTCAGCCTCCTAACAGTAAAGGCCCGACCTGGGGACTCTTCTCCTGATGAGGAAAGTCGGCAACCCCGTCATGACAAAAATCCATAGTTTTAGACTGTTAGGATTGAAGCGGTTGAGAAAGCTTGCAAAAGTTTCTGTTTGGTTACTGCTCAAGGTTTTTAAACTCACCCGGTGGGTAAAATGAGCTTAGAACTGACGTTTGGGTTCGTTGCGTATACCGTTTACATAGAACGAAAGAATCAAATGACAGAAAATCTAACCCGTCGAACAGTAACAAAGGGCGCAGCCTGGTCTATTCCTGCTGTGGTTGCTTCTACTACTATTCCGGCGTACGCAGCATCACACCCTTCGGGTCAGGTCTCACCCAGTTCCAACACGATTGTACCCGCTGTAACTATTACTGTTACCGGAACGAAGTCGTTTACGGCTTTTGGGGAGCCTGATAGCTCCGGCGGCGGAACCTCCTACAGCATCAATTCAGGGCAATGGCAAGTTGTTCCCCCCGCAGAGCTAGGCACCGTTACCGCCTTTAAGGTAGAGGAAGTCGTCGGTTCTGCCGCCTTTGTGGTGAGTGCCAGTGGAGTCAAATCAACCGCCACCGTCACGAAAGCTTCCTCATCTGAAACCCAGACCATTGGGTCAGGGGTAGAGCGCCTTGTAGAGATTCGTTCCCAAGTTCCTTACCGCCTCTTGGCTAAGAAAGCCGATAACTACATGGAAAAGGTATCAATTCCTTTCCAGCTCACATGGTTTAAGGGTCTGTCCCAGGTAGGGCAGGCTAGCTCTTACTACATTAACTGGGACTTCTCTATCGCACCGGACTGGTTCGGTAACTACCCTGATGAAGGATCTGTATCTACCCGCGGGGAGGGCTACAGTATCAGCGCTCTCCCGCTCTACGAGTAAACTGCATACAAAGGTAGATATACTCACACTAAATAGTGAGAAGCCCGTCTTGAAACCCCGCACCGCTTTGCTATAGCCTTGAGAGTGGCCCCTTAGTGGGGTTAACCAAGTAAATATTCTTCGACTGCGGTCCGTGGCAGTCAGAATACAAAAATCGTTAGATTTTTGCTCCCGCTAGTAAACACTAGTCGGGCCGTACACGGCACTAACTCTAGGAGTTATAAAGTGGCACTCGATCCCGCCATCAAGCAAGAAATCATGAAGGAATACGCAACCCACGAAGGTGACACCGGTTCACCCGAGGTTCAGGTTGCAGTTCTGACTCGTCGCATCACCGACCTGACCGAACATCTCAAGTTCCACAAGCATGACCACCACTCACGTCGTGGCCTCATGATCCTTGTTGGTCGTCGCCGTAACCTGCTGGGCTACCTCAAGAGCATCGATATTGAACGTTACCGTGCACTTATCGAACGCCTCGGTATCCGTCGCTAAGGCGAAGGCTGCACCAGAGTGAGGGCGCCACTGTAATCCACCAGTAACTTCGGGTTCCTTGGAACACGGAGTCAGTGTGGGGCAGTGACGCCCTTATAGTTCTCACAAGAGAACATCAACATAAACTACGAAGTCGTCGCGCATTGTCACGGTCCTCGGTAGCGGTTTACAGAAGACACCCGTCAAGGGTGCTCCCACTGTGGGCCTCAATCGATGACCAGCAGCGCGGCGCAGATAAGGAAACGGAGGAACCTTGGAAGGTCCCGAAATTCAATTTGCAGAAGCAATCATCGACAACGGCAAGTTTGGAAAGCGCCTTGTACGCTTTGAAACAGGTCGCCTAGCCCAGCAGGCAGCTGGCGCAGCTCTGGTCACTATCGACGAAGATACGACCCTGCTCTCGGCCACCGCCGTTGGCAAGAGCCCCCGAGAAGGCTTTGACTTCTTCCCTCTCACCGTAGACGTTGAAGAGCGTATGTACGCAGCCGGTAAGATTCCCGGCTCCTTCTTCCGCCGCGAGGGCCGCCCCTCAACCGAAGCGATCCTGGCTGCGCGTCTGATTGACCGCCCTCTGCGCCCTGTCTTCAAGAAGGGTATCCGCAACGAGGTCCAGGTTGTTGTTACCGTTCTGACCATCGACCCCGATGAAATCTACAACACCGTAGCTATCAACGCCGCATCCTGCTCCACCACCCTTTCAGGTGTACCCTTCGCTGGCCCCATCGGCGGCGTACGCATTGCCTTGATAGATGACCAGTGGGTCTGCTTCCCCAAGTTCTCCCAGCTTGAGAACGCGGTCTTCGACATGGCCGTTGCCGGTCGCGTCGTGACTAAGGCAGACGGTACCGAAGACGTTGCCATCATGATGGTTGAGGCTGAAGCTACCGATACCTCCTGGAAGCTCATCAAGGAAAACGGTGCCACCGCACCCACCGAAGAGATTGTCTCCGAGGGCCTAGAAGCCGCAAAGCCTTTCATCGCTGCTCTGTGCAAGGCCCAGTCAGACCTGGCTGCACGCGCAGGCAAGCCCGCTATGGAACTCCCCATCTTTGGCGAACGTGCCGCAGAGGTA
Source organism: Rothia sp. CCM 9416 (assembly GCF_048513535.1). Classification (NCBI taxonomy): domain Bacteria; kingdom Bacillati; phylum Actinomycetota; class Actinomycetes; order Micrococcales; family Micrococcaceae; genus Rothia; species Rothia sp. CCM 9416. Next base: position 49,891 of record NZ_JBLXXR010000018.1, read on the forward strand.
GACGAAGCCGTCAAGGCTTTTGAACCCAAGATCGTGGAGGTCTACTCCATCGCAGGTAAGCAGGAGCGCGAACTGGCATCTGCTAACCTTCAGCAGGAAGTTCTCGAAGAACTTGCTGGCGAAGGTAAAG
>NZ_JBLXXR010000019.1:0-44316 GCF_048513535.1 Rothia sp. CCM 9416
GCGGTGGACGGGCTCGATCCGTCGACCTCACGATTATGAGTCGTGCGCTCTAACCAGCTGAGCTACACCGCCATGTATGTGCCTTATTACGGGCTCATACCAGAGCCCCGACCGGGAATCGATCCCGGGACCTCCATCTTACCAAGATGGCGCTCTACCACTGAGCTATCGGGGCAACAGATAATACTCTACGGTACATCTGAGCCTGCGCGCAAACTGAAAGCCAGATTTTTCTGGGTGTTCTGAGGCACAGCCTTTTTCTTGGGTAAGCAAGGGCAGAAGAAGGCCCCTCCTGCCCATCCCGAGGCTGGCATAACCAACTAAGGAATAGAAAGCCAGGAGGGGCTCCCCCTTACACTTCTACGAGAACGAGCCTTTCAAAAGTCTCTAGGTTCTCACGGCACAAAGGTTTAGAACTTCTTACGGCCCTTTTTCTTACCGCCGAAGCCGCCACGGTCATCACGGTCATAGCGCTTACCAAAGCCACCGCGGTCCTCACGATCAAACTTCTTACCACCGAAACCGCCGCCGCCCTTGGGGCCACGGTCGCGCTTGATGTTGATGAACTCGCCAGCAACCTGGGTGTCACGCAGGCGGTCAAAGAAGTCACGGGGTAGCTCAGCCTCAGGCAGGCCCACAATGGTGAAGTGCTGGCGGATATCAATCGAACCGATCTGCTTACCGGTCAGGCCACCCTCATTGGTGAGGGCACCCACGATAGCTGCGGGCGAAACGCGTGATGCGCGGCCTACGTTGAGCTTGAAATCAACCATGCCTTCGTCCTTGTGGCGGCGGCCGCCACGGGGCTTATCATCACAGTCAAAGCCGCGGTCATCACGATCGCGGGTCTTGCGCTTGGGCTCAGGAGTTTCTTCGGCCAGGAAGGGGCGACCCTGCTGGGCGATAACAGCCAGTGCAGCTGCAATCTCTTCGCCTTCGACGTCGTGTTCCAGAGCGTAAGCATCAATGAGGGTACGGAAGAAGCTCAGGTCTTCACTCTCAATGGTGTCAGTAATCTGCTGAGCAAAGCGCTGCTTGCGGGTGTCGTTGACGTCGTCAACAGTGGGCATGTGCATCTGCTCGACCTGCTGGCGGGTAGCCTTTTCAATCTGGCGGAGCATGTACTTTTCACGAGGGGTCATGAAGAGGATAGCTTCGCCTGCACGGCCTGCACGGCCGGTACGGCCAATACGGTGGACGTAGGACTCAGTATCGTGCGGAATGTCGAAGTTAACAACCAGTGAGATACGCTCAACGTCTAGGCCACGGGCCGCAACGTCGGTCGCAACCAGGATATCGATACGGCCTTGGCGCAGAGCCTCAACGGTTCGTTCACGCTGAGCCTGGGGAATGTCACCGTTGATGGCGGCGGCCTGGAAGCCACGAGCCTTGAGCTTTTCAGCTACTTCTTCGGTTTCTTTCTTGGTGCGTACGAAGGCGATGATGCCGTCGTAGTCCTCAACCTCAAGCACGCGGGTCATTGCCTCGAGCTTGTGGGAGTGCATGACCTGCATGTAGCGCTGACGGATATTGGCGCTGGTGGTGGTCTTAGACTTGACGCTTACTTCAACGGGGTTGTTGAGGTACTTCTCCGCAATCTTGCGAATAGTCTTGGGCATGGTGGCGCTGAAGAGGGCTACCTGCTTGGTGTCAGGAGTTTCTGACAGGATTGATTCAACGTCTTCGGCAAAACCCATGCGGAGCATCTCGTCGGCCTCATCAAGTACCAGGTACTGGAGGTTTGAGAGGTCCAGGGAGCCCTTCTTGAGGTGGTCAATGACACGGCCGGGAGTACCGACAACAACCTGTGCGCCGCGCTTGAGGCCGGCTAGCTGGGGGCCGTAGGGTGAGCCGCCGTAGACGGGAAGAACGGTGAAGTTCTCCATGTCGGTGGCGTAAGAAGAGAAAGCTTCTGCTACCTGTAGAGCCAGTTCACGGGTGGGTGCAAGAACCAGAACCTGGGTGTCCTTGGAAACACCGTTGACGTCGGCGAGCTCAGCCAAGGTGGACAGGGCAGGCAGCGCGAAAGCAGCGGTTTTACCGGTACCGGTCTGTGCCAGGCCAACAACATCGCGACCTTCAAGAAGTAGGGGGATAGTCTGTGCCTGGATGGGTGAGGGCTTTTCGTAGCCTACCTTTTCCAGTGCCGCGAGGACGCGTGCATCCAGGCCTAGATCAGTGAAGCGGATACCCTCGTCATCAGACTTTTCGGTCTGAGTTTTGGGGGCAGTATGGGTGTCTACAACCGGTTCCTGGAAGACAGGTTCAGTTGCGGTTTCTGCGTTCACAGCAGTATTTTCAGTCAATGTATTCCTCATCGAGTGGGGTTGTGCACGCACCGGTTTTGTGTGGTGCGTTTACGGGTTTCCCCGTGGAATGCTCGCGAGGGGCCTTACGCTTAGGTGAGGTCTTCGGTTCGTGGGCGCTGTAGCTAACTTGGGTTGCGCGCTTGGGCGAGCTGATTACACATCAGGTTCTCTATCGTTGGTTCAACGTTCTGCTTAGCCAAAGTATGGTCGTCGAACGCGCGTAGCCCTGTGATTAGTTGCCTAGCTGGGCGTGAGCGCTAAGAGAAAATTTCGGGGTTCCCGATTCTTACACTCTCAACTCTACCCTAGTTTGTAGGTTTTGGTTCCCCGTGGTGATAGAGGGTACAGCACTTAGTCGGCCCGGACGGCTATCTCAATTGTCCCGATGGTTCGGTAGGGCAGGTAGGCTGCTGACCCGTACCTGCCGGTGGCATAGGCTACGGCGCTCGAGGGCGGGTTGCTGCCCCATGCGCTCCCCATACGGTCGATGACCACATAATCTGGGGCGGGTTCACCGGAGTGTCCGATCCAGTAGGCGGTGTGTTCTGGGACCAGGTAGGTCAGTACCGAGAGGTCAGCGGCCACGGTACTTCCCTGTGGAATAGCCGCTACAGCTTCTGCTTTCATCTCATCGGTCAAGCTGAGCGTGGAGCTAGCAAAACTAGGTTGGCCCAGCTGGGCAAGAGGCTGCCAGGGCAGGGTTCCTAAAGCAATAAGCAGGGTGAGAGCGGGCAAGATAATAGGTGCCTGATGCTTCATTCCATCCAGGAGCGACCTGCGGGTACCAGCCAGCGGGCCCTTGCCGAGGGGGCGGGCAGGAACCTGAGTACCTGCCTGCGCCCGGGCCAGAGTGTCCAGCAGGGCGGTGAAGATGATGGGCATGAGAACCAGGTTGTAGTGCCAGGTAGGTTCCCAGTAGCCTTCTTGCGGTGAGAGCAAGCGCCAGATAAGAGTCGGTACCGCCACCCAGGCAATGGGGCTAATAGCCCAGGCTAGAACCCCCGTGAGTAGGAGTAGACCGAGAGTTGCGCTTTTCTGCCAGGGGTAAAAGAGCTGGGCGAATGCTCCCAGGGGGTCTCCTAGAGCGGCGGCGACGTCAAGCTTATCGGAGTAGTCGAAGACTCCCCCTGTGTTGAAGTAAGGCAGGATCAGCCCGATAGCAAGCAGGGGCCAGATCAGCCCCCAGAGGGTAAGCAGACTAGCTTCCGCCACAGCCGGGGTGCTCATCCAAGAACGCAGGAGCGTTTTGCTCCGTTGTGTCAGAGTTGCCGGAGCAGCGCTTGCAAGAGGAAAGAGGATTCCTGCAGCTGTGCGGAACCATCCTGTTCGCCAAAGAATAACCAGACCGATAGCAAGAACCGTAATTCCCATGTCCTCTTTGACAAACACCACGGGGAATGCCCAGTAGACAGCCCGGCGTAAAAAGGGGCCGCGCTCGGTTTCAAGCCGCATGATCGCTAGGTTGCCCAGGCTCATGAGCAGGAAGGGTAGGGCGAAAGCTACTTCGTGGAATTGAACAGAGACAGCTTGCTGGATACCGAAGCTCAGGGCGTAGGCTAGCCCGAGTGTAAGAGCCGCCCAGGGCTTCACTATTTTTTGGGCAAACCTGATCAGCAAATAGACAGAGAGAGCGACCAGTCCGTTTTGCACATAGAGCAGGGTCGCTGGGCTGGGCCATAACCAGTAAAAGGGGGTCAGGGCAATGGTAATGGGGTGAAAGTGGTCCCCCAGGAGGTTAAAGCCCTCCCCCTTGATAGGAACAATAGGGGCCTGACCTTGGGAGTAGGCTTTGGCAAGCTGGGCGAAGATTCCTAAATCCCAGGAGGGCACAAGATAGTGCCGCCACTGGAACCAGGAGTAAGTGCTGTAGAGACCAAAGACTGCCAGAGCTAGGGTTGTTGCGGCAATTCGCGCAGGAACCGGCTGGGGGTGTTCAAGCAGTTTCTTAATGGCCATTGTTCTTCTCTGTTGGGGTGCAGTCTTTGGTAAGTATAGACAGTCGAGCTGAGTAAGACTTATCGGGTCTTCCAATATGCCCGGCACATGAGACGATAGAAAACATGTTGCGCGCCTCTTTTGTTCTGGAACCAACCCATGCGGTGCACCTGGGACAGACTTTTGCACCCTTGCAAAGAGGCCAGGCTGATCCGCTGATGCGAGCGGTTTCCACCCCCGCCGAGACCATCCACTGGGCAAGTGCTCATGAGCAAGGCATCAATATCCTCCTTCGGTGTGCACGCCTAGCAGGGGCGGGTCTATCTGCCCCGTTCAATGTGACGCTGTGGGCACCCGGTCCCTCCTCGTCCACACATTTAGGAACCCTCTCCCCAGCCAGCGCTTTGGAAGCCTTCGCTGAAAAGGTTGGAGGCTGGGTAGGCGAGAATGACTGCTGGTCGCCCTTCTATGCTTCCCCTGCCTGGCAACAACTACCCGAACGCCTCAAGCAGGCAAGGGCAGAGGCTCCGGGTCTAAGACTCCCCTCCATTGGCCTGCTTTCCCAAAATCTTCTGCTCGCTATCTCAGAACAGCGGGTAACTGGTATAGAGGCGATGGGAGGTATGCGGGCGCTCCTTGGCCGATACGGCCAGCAGGCCCCTCAGACCGGCTACCCCGATCAGCCGGCGGATTTGCTCTTTTTTCCCCCGGCTGATGTCTTTGCGCAGATTCCTGACTGGGACTACCACCGGGCTGGTTTTGACCGTTCGCGCTCCTCTACTATGGTCCATTATGCGCGCCAAGCCGCCTCTTTCGAACGGTTTGCGGAAGAAAGCACTACAGGGGAGCTGGCCCAGGTTCTTGCTGGGATACCGGGTGTCGGCCAGTGGACAGTTGCAGAAACACTCCAGCGGTACTGCGGCCACCCCGATGCCGTCAGTGTGGGTGACTACCATTTAGCCCACCACCTTACCTACGCCTTTGACGGGGTCCGCGGCGATGACCACCGCATGTTAGAACTCCTAGCCCCTTATGCCGGGCATCGGCAACGAGTGGTCAGCCTCATTAAAGCCACCGGTATCCACGAACCCCGCAGGGCGCCCCGCTACGCCCCGCAAGACTTCCGTTCCTTCTAGCTCCACGACATAGCAAAGCCATCGAACTCCCCTGCTGGGGGAGCCCGATGGCTAAGGTCTATAAGTATTTTTTGAAGCTTAGTTTTCTTCGGCCTGCTGGGCGGCTTCTGCCTCAGCAACCTGCTTGTGAACCTCAGCCATGTCCAAGCCCTTAACCGCCTCAATGATCTGGTCGAACTGTTGAGCGTTCAGCGCACCGGGCTGGGAGAACACAAGGACACCCTCGCGGAAACCCATCACAGTAGGAATTGAGGTGATGTTGGCGGCCGCGGCCAGCTGCTGCTGATCTTCGGTATCGACCTTGCCAAAGGTAATCTCGGGGTGCTTCTCAGAGGCTTCCTCAAAAATGGGGCCAAACTGCTTGCAGGGGCCACACCATTCAGCCCAGAAGTCGAGGAAGAGGATATCTGATGATTCGACCTGCTGGGTGAGGTTTTCCTGGGTAATTTCAATGGTTGCCATGATGAACACGCTACCCCTTTTACCCCTGCATGTCTAAAGCCCGGTGCCAGTTTCTCTGATAATGAAGAGGAGTTAACAAAAAATCCCATCTCGTGATGAGATGGGATTTTCGCTGTGGCAGATGAGGGATTTGAACCCCCGTAGGCAATGCCAGCTGATTTACAGTCAGCCCCCTTTGGCCGCTCGGGTAATCTGCCGTATTCAATTTCTTGAATCATTCGTATCAACGAACAGTAGACTACTTTACACACTTTTGCCACGGTTGCCAACTTGGCACCCCTTTTTGTTGCCAAGCCCACTTCTAGAAAGAAGGAGCTCCTGCAGTCATGACTGCAGGAGCTAGTGAGCATATTGTTTTCCGCTAGGACGTCAGTGCGGATTCCTGCTCTAAAAGAAGCGTGATTTCAAGGTTCTCCAAGTAGGCGTAGGCTTGGTCCGGGGTACACATGCCACCCTTGATTTCTCGCTCGAGATTCTCTTTAACACCCTCAAAACGAGCAATGATGGAAGGGTCCTTCAAGGTAGACCCTAGCTCGGGGGCAAAGAGTTCCGCTTGCTTATGCTCTGCCCCAGCGTTGGGAAGAGCTTCAAAGAGGAAATCGTCTGCAGACAGATCTGCCATGAGCGCTTCATAAGCCCTCTGCATGCTTTCGTCTGTTACTGCAGTTATCTGGTGCGCCGCCGGAGTGGTTCCTGAGCCGGACGGTATGCCGGCTTGAGCGTGGGCAGCTGTTTTCTTTTCAGCCATACTTTCATCCTTTCAAAGCAAAATGAAGTTTTGCTGAAAATGGAGTCACATTTTTATAACGATTCTAGAAATATGCTGACAGCCGCTCTAACAGGGTACGGTTATAGTGAGAAGCACTCAGGTTCAAAAAACCTTGTGCCCCAGCCCCCTGACTATTACTTACGAAAGAGGTGCCCTGCATGGCAAGCGACTCATCATTTGACGTTGTATCTAAGGTCGATAAGCAGGAAGTTTCCAACGCGCTCAACCAGGCCCAGAAAGAAGTAGCCCAGCGCTATGACTTCCGTGGCGTTGGCGCTGAGATTGATTTTTCTGGCGAAAAGATTCTGATTAAGGCTAATTCTGAAGAACGTGCCCTAGCTGTTCTTGATGTCTTCCAGTCCAAGCTGGTTAAACGCGGAATTTCTCTTAAGTCCCTGGATTCCGGTGACCCCTATGCATCGGGCAAGGAGTACCGCATTGAGTCTTCTATCAAAGAAGGTATTGCCCAAGACCAGGCCAAGAAAATCACCAAGCTGATTCGTGAAGAAGGGCCCAAGGGCGTCAAGGCAACCATCCAGGGTGACGAGCTCCGTGTCTCATCTAAGTCACGTGATGATCTGCAGGATGTTATCGCTCTGCTGAAGGGTGCTGACCTCGAAGTTGATCTACAGTTTGTCAACTACCGCTAGGTTTTAGCCCGCGCTTCACTCAAGCCCATAGAAGGTGCCCTCTGTTCTTTGAAACAGAGGGCACCTTTCCCTAGGCAGGGCAAAATATTCACCCGCTTACTGACGCGAAAGCGGCAGGGCTAGATTTGCCCCTTGGCGCGCGCCATCGCTTCAAGTCTGGCGATGCGGTCAGCCATGGGAGGGTGCGACGCCATCAGGTTCTGAATCTGACCCGCGCGGAAAGGGTTGGCGATCATCATCGAGGCTGTGCCAGCAACTTTAGGGTTCTCAGGGTCCAGGGGGTAGCGCGAGACACCGTTTTCAAGCTTGTGCAGTGCAGAGGCCAGAGCTAACGGGTCATCGGTGAGCTGGGAGCCGTCTTGGTCGGCATCGTATTCTCGTGTGCGGCTAATTGCCATCTGCATTACGCCCGCCACCAGGGGTGCCATCACAGCAAGAAAGAGCGTGAAGATGAGCCCTCCACCGCCCCGGTTGTCATTGTTTCGGTTACCGCCAAACATCAAGCCAAAGCTCATGACCTGAGAGATGGTTCCCACCACAGAAGCTAAAGCCGCAGCGATGGAGCCAATTAAAATATCCCTGTTATAGACGTGCATCAGCTCATGCCCGATGACACCGCGCATCTCACGATGATCAAGGAGCTGCAAGATCCCCTCGGTGCAACAAACGGCCGCATTCTGGGGGTTACGCCCCGTAGCAAAAGCATTAGGGGTCAAGGTGGGAGCAACGTAGAGACGCGGCATTGGTTGATTGGCCTTGGCTGAGAGCTCCTCAACAATTTCGTAAAGACCGGGGACCTGATCGCGAGTCACGGGATAGGCGTTCATGGAACGGATAGCGATTTTATCGGAGTTCCAGTAGGAATAGGCCACCATGCCCACGCCCACCAGGCCCATAATCATAATCCACACAGAACTACGGGTATAGGCAGCTAGCCCCGCCCCAATGAGCAAGAGAAAACCGACCATCGAACCCAGTAAAAGAGCAGTTTTAAGCCCGTTGTTATGGCCGTGCACCCTATTACACCTTTCTCAGGAAAGTTATTGTTGCTTTATAGACTAGGGTCTTTAGCTGGGTAGAGGCTGTGCTTTTGCGAAGAGCATATTATGACCGGCCTAACTCATTCAGGAGGCAGGCCGGTAGCTATCTTAATGTCTCCTAGACGCAGGTAATCTCTGTAATCGCCTCTAGCCCAAAGTAGCTCTCTAGAGCATAGAGCGCATAGGGGGAGTCAAGAATAATCTGCGGAATGTAGGTTCCGAAGCTGACCAGACTACCCGAATAGATATAGGTAATCCTGCACATACGGTTGTCATTGACTGGGCTACCGATTGTATCCCAGGGCACCTGCGCCATCCACTTGTAGTATTCGGGGGTTCCTACCCAGTCCTTGGGGTCGGGAACTCCAGGGTCGCTTGGCTCAGCTGGCTCGCTTGGTTCAGCCGGGTCGGTCGGTATAGAACGGTCCACTGGAGTGTCAGGATCAGCAGGTTCTTTAGGCTCAACTGGGTCGCTTGGCTCAACAGGCTCTGTTGGTTCAGCCGGGTCAGTTGGGTCGGTCGGTATAGAACGATCCACTGGAGTGTCAGGATCAGCAGGTTCTTTAGGCTCAACTGGGTCAGTTGGCTCAACAGGCTCTGTTGGCTCAGCTGGGTCGCTTGGTTCAGCTGGCTCAGCCGGGTCGGTCGGCTCAGCCGGGTCGGTCGGCTCAGCTGGGTCGCTTGGTTCAGCCGGATTAGCCGGGTCAGCCGGGTCGCTTGGCTCAACAGGCTCTGTTGGTTCAGCCGGGTCGGTCGGCATAGAACGATCTACTGGAGTATCAGGATCGGCAGGAGCAACTGGCTGGGTACGGTCTACAGGATTAACAGGCGCTACAGATTCCCCCGGTGGCTGACTTTCCACGGGCAAAGTTGATCTTACCGGGGTATCGCTCTCGGGCTCAGCTACCGTAGGCTGCTGAGTATCACCGACTCCAGCGGTACCATCTGGCTGGTTTGAGAATACTAAAGAGCTCGCAAGATCGGCTGACTCCTTAGACGCCCCATGAACCCCCATCGTGTCATCCTGCCAGGGACCGGTCAGAGCAGAGAGAGTCTGACCTTGAGGGATTTCCACCGATGGTCTTCTTATTACGCTAGTACCGGCTGAAGAGTCAGTGGCATTCCCAGAGCTTGCGCGACTGTGAGAGGCCTTCTGCCCCAGCTGCCCGCGCGGTGAAGCAGCAGAATCAAAAGTCTGGGTATCCACCAGCATGCTAGGCGCTGCTGCAGCAGGAGCCCTAAAAGATTCTACGGGGACGCTCGAGCCTGAGCTTTGGGGCGAATCAACAAGAGCATCAACGATGCCACCTGCCTCTTCCGAGGGGCTTGAAGCTGGTGCGGTTTCAAGCTGAGAATCGGCACTAATCACCGTTGAATTAGAGGACGAGTTATTGACCAGTGCTATGCCACCGGCCACCGCACCAATAGCGGTTACAGCGGCAGCGGCCCCCACCAGAGAGGGTTTGGAAGAAGCCCAGCGTCCGGGAATCAAAGAGGCAAGCCCCGCTCCCCCACTGTGACTTGCACCAGCCAGGGCTAGGCTACCACCGGCGATGTACGGGAGAATGACCTTAGAACTGTCAGTAAGAATCGGCGTAAGCCCTGCAAGCACGGGGAAAACCCACGTGCGCATAGTCTTGTTGATACCGATCAGATTCAGGTATTCAGAAGAGCAAAATGAGCATGTTGAAAGGTGAGCTCGTAGAGTTTCGCTACGCTTCTTAGTTAGCGAGCCACGGACCATAGAGCTGAGGTGAGGTGAGTACTGCGCGCACTCAGCAGTTTTGGGAGCGTGTTGATGTGCTCGCAGAAACCCCTCGCGAAGGCTTTCCCGTGCGCGAGCAGCTAGAGCGGAAACAGCATTAGCCGACAGGTTCAGAGCTGTAGCTACTTCACGGGGCTTTTTATTCTCAACCTCGGTCATCCACAGAACAGACTGCCAACGTTCCGGCAAACTGGTGAATGCAGAAATCAGTTCATCGGACTCATGCAGTTTAAGAACAGTCTCATCCAATGACCCAGCCAGCTCTAGGTCATGCTCTTCGCTCAGCACCTCTTTTTGCGCTATAAGACCGTTCTCAGCAGCCAGATGAGCGAGTGTTGTGGCAAGATATCCGCCCATGAAAGCGCGAGGGCCCTTGCCATTCTTAAGAGCCTGCAAAATTCTGACGAAGGCCTCAGATACGAGATCCTCTGACAGAGTCTGGTTTGAGGTATGCCTATAAGCAATAGCGCGCGCCATGACCACATAGCGCTCATACAAAACACCAAACGACTCAAGCTGACCCTGGCGAACTTCAGAAAGCAAAACTTCGTCGGCAGGGCCAGACTGGCCAGTTTGAGCAGAATTGTATGATCGCATAAATCTCCCCGTGTAGATACTAGCCGCGCTAAGGAAAACGACTTCCTTTCAGCTTATCGGGATTTTCTGCGTTACGGTATATTTCCCCAATATGTAAAGCGCATGCAGGCCATCACATACCGCATGCCCTCTTTAGCCCACGAACTGGATACTGTAATTCCGGTCACCAGCAAACCAAGGCACCATGCGATCCTCGCGATGTTTTCCGTGTACAGAACCCGCGAACGGCCCTGTACACGGTAAATGCTCGCGTAGCATGCAGGATCGCTTCATTATCTGGTTCCAGCAGAAGCGACCCGGCACCCGGTGACAGCACAATGCTTTAGCGCCGGCTATCAAGGGTCCCTAACCTTGATAGCCAGCGATTGCACTCGCTCAATCCCCACGATTGATGAGCGCCCATTATTCCCTTATGCCTGGCAAGGCTTCCCATAGCGCCGCCAGGTTCTTGCTACCCTCAAGCCCCAAACAGCTTGTAGGTAACAGCCGATGATTTTCACCATCACTTATTAAGAGCGGTTTCCACTTGTTTCATGACGCGAAACTTAAAAAAGTTTGAAAAAATTTTTACCGTCAACCAAAAATCTATCGCGGCGCTCCTGGCACCACAAAACTTTCTTCAATAACTTTTCTCGCCAGAACGATTCCAGAGCATATCCGCCAAGAGGTCTAGCAGCAAAACCTTTCAAGCACCCCCGCCGGGAAGAGGTAGACCTGATCTACCACACAGTCAGACTCTATTGTGAAAGATTCATAATAAGGGTAGGATGGTGACATGATGTCAACAAGGAGCATGCCTGCCACCGCAGGCTGCCAGCACATGCCAGAAGCCCCGAAAGCACCAGCTAGCTCCCACAGGGAAACCTGGTCAGCTCAGCTCAGAGCCAAGGGGCGTCGCGTCACAAAGCAACGACTCGCTGTTCTGAGCGCAGTTCACGAAAACCCGCACTCCACAGCCGATGCAATTGTTACAGCAGTGCGCCAAGAGCTAGCCGGTATCACAGTCCAGTCGGTCTACGTGGTCCTAGCTGATCTAACTGACATCAAAATGCTCCGTAAATTTGAGCCTCCAGGGTCAGCAGGGCTCTACGAAACCCGTACCGGAGATAATCACCACCATGCCTACTGCATCCGCTGCGGAAAAGTGGAGGATGTAGACTGCGCGGTTGGTGAGGCCCCCTGCCTGACCCCCAGCGATTTTCACGGCATGGCCCTGCTCAGCGCAGACGTTCTCTACCGAGGCATTTGCACCGACTGCCAGAAGCCAGAAGAAAAAGATGTAGCGCTCGCTCAGCAACAGGCTGCACAAGAACTCACCGTTAGCTAGCGCTCACAGCTCCGGTCGTTTCCCTCACCTCTCACGGTGAAGAGCTCCAGAGCATAACCCCACACAGGAAAGTAGGAGAAATGAACAATCCGATTAAGCCCGGTTCATTTACCACCACCGCTCAAGGTGCACCCGTTGCATCAGACAACGATTCACTGACTGTAGGCAACGATGGTCCCATCGTCCTGCACGATGCCTACACCGTTGAAAAGCTCGCTCAGTTCAACCGCGAACGCGTACCCGAGCGTGTCGTTCACGCTAAGGGCACCGGTGCCTTCGGTGTATTCGAAACCACCGAGGATGTCTCACAGTACACCCGCGCAGCGCTCTTCCAGCCCGGTGTTTCTACCGAAATGGCTATCCGCTTCTCAACCGTTGCCGGTGAACAGGGGTCACCTGACACCTGGCGTGACCCCCGCGGCTTCGCCATCAAGTTCTACACCACCGAGGGTAACTACGACCTCGTAGGTAACAACACCCCGGTCTTCTTCATTCGTGATGCCATCAAGTTCCCCGACTTCATTCACTCACAGAAGCGTATGCCCGGCAGCGGCCTGCGTGACAACGACATGCAGTGGGACTTCTGGAGCCTGCGCACCGAATCAGCTCACCAGGTCACCTGGCTGATGGGTGACCGCGGCATCCCCGCCACCCTGCGCCACATGGATGGCTTCGGCTCACACACCTACCAGTGGATCAATGCCGAAGGCGAGCGTTTCTGGGTCAAGTACCACTTCAAGACTGACCAGGGCAACGACTTCCTCACCCAGGAAGAAGCAAACCGCATTGCAGGCGAGAACGCTGATTACCACCGTCAGGACCTACACGACGCTATCGCACGTGGCGAGTTCCCCTCATGGACCCTTTACGTCCAGGTCATGCCCTACGAAGATGCAAAGACCTACCGCTTTAACCCCTTCGATCTGACCAAGGTATGGCCGCACGCCGACTACCCCCTGATCAAGGTCGGCAAGATGACTCTGAACAAGAACCCCGAGAACTTCTTTGCCCAGGTTGAGCAGGCTGCCTTCTCACCCTCCAACTTTGTTCCCGGTATCGGTCCCTCTCCCGACAAGATGCTCCTGGGTCGTATCTTCTCCTACCCCGATGCACACCGCTACCGCGTAGGCACCAACTTCGCGGACCTTCCGGTTAACTACGCTCGGAATGCAGAAGTAAACAACTACAGCCAGGACGGCGCTATGCGCTACTCCTTCAAGACTGCAGATACCCCGGTCTACGCGCCCAACAGCCTGGGTGGCCCCCACGCTGATCCTGCACGCGCCGGTGAGGGCTCCTGGGAAGCCGATGGCGCGCTGGTTCACGCCGCTGCCACCCTGCACGCAGAAGACGACGACTTCGGCCAGGCTCGTACCCTGTACACCGATGTTATGGACGAGGCCGCTCAGGAACGTCTGGTCTCCAACATCGCGGGCCACGTTGGTGCTGTGAAGTCAGATGAAATCCGTGAACGTGCATTCAAGTACTGGGACTCTGTCCATGAAGAACTCGGTGCTCGTGTACGCCAAGCAGTAGCAGGTAAGTAGCCTGCCAGGTAGCTACCTTGCTTAGCCAGGTAGCTACCCCATAAAAAACCGCCCTGCGGTGTCCTCTTGGATACCGCAGGGCGGTTTTCATGTTTGAAAGTACCCAGGCTTTAGCGCTGAAGCCGCACTTAGGCGATGTGCTTGGGCGCGTCCTCGGTCTTGCGGTTCTTCTCGAAAGGCCACCACCAGGCGACATCCCCCAGCAGGTACATGGTTGCAGGAATAAAGGTGGTCCGAATCAAGAAAGCATCCATAGCAACGCCCAGGGCCAAGGCAAAACCGATAGGCCGCACAGCTGTCAGGTGTGAGAAGACGAAACTGGCGAAAACCGCGACCATAATGACACCGCAGGCAGTCACAACCCCGCCACCCTGCTTGTAGCCGATGGCGACAGCATCCAGAGCAGTATGGCCCTTACGGTAAGCATCACGCATGCCGGAGACAATGAAGATTTGGTAGTCCACGGAAAGACCAAACAGAATACCGATGAGCAGGATGGGCAGGAAAGCCAAAATCGGACCCGGCTGGGTTGCCCCAAAGAGGTCACCCATCCAGCCCCACTGGTAGACGGCAACGACAGCGCCAAAGGAGGCCAGGGTTGAGAGCAAGAATCCGATGGTTGCCATAACAGGAACAATAATTGACCGGAAGACAAGGGCCATCAAGATCAGACAGAGCAGAATAACGACAGAGAGATAGAGTGGAATTGAAGTAGAAATCTGCTCAGAAATCTCGATGTTAGCTACAGTCTGCCCGGTTAAGCCAATACTGGTTGCCGTGGCTTTCTCCGCAGGCTCAACCTTATCGAGCATTGCGTGCACAGCATCCTGGGTGCTCTGGGCTGAGGGGCCTTCCTTGGGGAAGAATGCCAAAACTGCGGTGGCGTTGTCTTCGCTCATCCCTACGATAGCGACACTTTCGATGTCCTTGTTATTAAGCTTGCCGGCAACGTTCAAGGCAACTAGGCGCAGGTGTTCCTGGTCACCCGGAACGGAAAGGGTGACACCGGCAAGGATAGGCCCGTTAAAACCCTCACCGAACTTGTCACTAATGGTCTGGTAGGCGCGGTAGGAAGTTGAGTCGCTGGCCTGGTAGGAACCGTCGGGCAGACCAAGTCGAAGTGAACTGGTCGGGATAATGGCAAGAATCAAAATCGCAACTGATACCAGTGTCATGGTAATAGGATGGCGGGTTACAAAACCACCCCACCCCTTATAGGCAGCCTCAATTTCAGCGAATGCTTCACGGCGGTTACGTGGCTTGTGAGTTTTGTCTGAGATCCGGTGCAGGTCCTTGCGGCGCTCTTCCTGCTGCTTCTTGGTCAAAACCTTGGTGCCCAAGAGAGAAAGAACCGCAGGAACCAGAGTCAAGGACGAAGCAACAACCAGCGCAACAGAGAAAGCACCCGCAAAGCCCATGACAGCCAAGAATGGTAGACCGGTCAAAAAGAGAGCAGAGAGTGCAACAATATTGGTCATACCCGCAAAGAGGACAGAATGACCTGCCGTTGAATTAGCTATTGCAACAGCCTCCCGAACATCGACTCCGTCCATAAGTTCTTCACGGAAACGATGAAGAATCAGCAGAGCATAGTCAATGCCAATCCCTAGCCCCAGCATCAAAGCTAGAACCGGGTCGGTAGCGGTCATGCCGATAAAAGCGGTACTGGTGTAGACCAGGGCAACTGCGGTACCCGCCCCGATAAGTGCCAGAACAAGAGGCAGACCGGCTGCCACAACTGTACCGAGAGTAATCAGCAGAACAACGAATGCAACCGCTAGACCAATCGCTTCAGAGGCACCAAAAACTTTAGAAACGTCCTGGTCAAGCTCGTAGCTGTAGTTGACAGTAATGCCCTTGTCTTCAAGCGCCTTGAATGTTTCAAAAACCTTCTGACGGACTTCCGGAGTCAACGAGTTAGTGTCCTTGTTAAAGGCAACACTGACAATTGCTACGGTTCCGTCTTGGCTGACAAGGTTGGCCTCGGCCATGGCATCAAGTTCACGCTGACCGGTATCTACTTTAAGTTTGTTGGCCCTTAAGGTGATACGGGCCTGTTTCAGGCTTTCTTCCTGTGCAAGGAGGTCTGGGGCAAGCTCTTTGAGCTCTTCCTGGCTGATATCTGTAGGTAGAGCGGCCCGAGCTTGATCGACCTTAGCCTGGCCTTGGCTAATCTGAGCCTGAAGCTGATCTAGCTGAGCTTTTGAGTTTTCAAGGGTAGTAGTTGCCTGGGCGATAGCGTCTGCCGCCTCAAAGGGATTAACGGAACCTGCAACGTCCTCAACCTGGTGGGAAGTATCGACCGCCTGTGCGATGGCCTGCTTCTGCTCATCGGTGAAACCGCCAGCTGACTCAAGCACAACGTAACCACTAGAGACACCGTTATCAGGGAGCCTAGTCTGAAGGTCCGCACGGACAGCATCGAACGATGCTCCGGGCATGGTATAGCTGGCTGTTGCACCCCGAGCTAAAGTCAGGGCACCAGCTCCAGCGATCACGAAGAGCACCAGCCACAGTGCAATGGCTGCGCGAGCATGGTTGGCTACGGTGTGGCCAATTTGGCGCAGTGCACCGGTCATTGGAGATACTCCTGGTGTGTATGACTAGTTTGGTTTACTGCGATTCTACTACTGAAATAAGCTCGCAAATTTGAGTCATAGGCAAGGTAGCGTGCGGAGCAAGGGCGTTAATGCGCACAGCTGTACTAGCACCAGCAGCCAATAATTTGAGCATGTCAAGGGCCGGGGCACTTCGCACCTGCAAGGAGGGATCAAGCGCAGCAATCTCTGCAACAGTGGTAAAAACCAGTGCAACAGACTGGTCCTCAGAATCCTCATTTTTGAGGATGACTGGGCGACCTGCTGGATCATCGGCACGGACACCCATCAGGAGCGTGGAAGCCGGAGCAACCAGGGCAAGGAGCAGGTCGTGCATGTTCCCCTCCATAAGCGCCCGCTGTACTGGCATATTGTGGGGCGAACCGACGACCCACTGAATCTGAGATTTTTCTATGAAACACTCGTGTCTACTACCGGGGTCAAGTACCAGGACGTCAATTGACGCATCGTGGGCTACCTGTAAAAACACTTTCATAGCGTGCTCGGTAGTCAAACGCGGTATATCTAGACCGAGGACATCCACAGAATATTCGCAGGCCCGTTCCTCCGAGGAATAAGCTGTGAGCGCACGCATGCCATTCGACAGGCGGAGAACCTGATAGCTGGTCTGGAGCTGGCCTTCGGAGTTATCGACGCTCTGGGAGATATCCATGACCAGGTTACCGCCCTGGGCAGAACGCACAACATTGGCAAGGGCCTGGTCACTCCGGTCCTGGGAAAAGGCCTCAAGGGCCTCCACCAGGTAGGTGTTGGCGGTCTTTGCAGGCTGCGCCTTGGCCGTATCATCCGTAAAACCAGGAGCGCGACGACCCGCCAGGCGTGTGGCGGCCCAGTCCGGGATATGCTCATCCGCACGTGGGAAGGTTTCAAAATGAGTGCGGATATCGCGACCGGTCAGGCCCCCCTCGCCCTTCCAGTCAACAGGCTCCTGAAGGCGGTCATAGGACGCACCAATCTGGTATTTTGGCTCGGGCCAGTCGCTTGCGGTGATGACCACAGAAGCAGTGAACCAGGTTCCCTCACCCTCTGCATAGCAAGCATGCTGTAGCTGTTCAATAGCCTTAAGGATTGGGCTATCAGATTTAAGCGGGCCCACACTTCCCAGGTAATCGTCTTCATCGCGAGATTCAGTGATTCTCACAAAGACAGTCTCTGAGAGCGGCTTAATATCTAGGACCAGCTCATTCCAACCGGGCTCTACGGACACTACCCCCAGCATCCAGCTCCCAATTGAGTTAAGAGCATCTTGAACCATGGTGGGGCGTTCAATCTCTGCGTATCTGGGACTATAGTGCGACATGAAATTCCTGAATTGTTTGGGACGAATACCTCCACACCCGTTGGTGCGATATGGGAAGAGGCTTACCAATACCTATCAATACCTATTAAAGCAAGAATTCTTGCACTTGATATGCGTGTTCCTTGTGTTTGGTCAAGTTATTTGCGACTACCCTGTCTAAAAAACATGTGGCAACCGTAATATTTATTTTTAGCCGCACGCCCCCTGAATTTGTGTCTTTCTTGCTCACGGAAGAGGGAAGGAACCAAGT
Source organism: Rothia sp. CCM 9416 (assembly GCF_048513535.1). NCBI lineage: Bacteria > Bacillati > Actinomycetota > Actinomycetes > Micrococcales > Micrococcaceae > Rothia > Rothia sp. CCM 9416. The sequence goes on from NZ_JBLXXR010000019.1 coordinate 17,706, forward strand.
GGGTAGAACCTGGTAAAAGATAGAAAATACAGGTCCCCACGGGTATAAAAGGTGCGTGAGCACCCCAAGAGTTGCTAGCCTTAACCCATGACTAAAACACTGCAGGATCTGATTGATGATTCGATCTTCATCTCCACCGAGTACCAGGCCCGTCTCGCTGAGATCAGCGGCGACGCAGAATGGACGGTGGATTTCTCTGCGCCGTCATTCACCCTCCAGTCTGATGCTTCCGTACGTCTCACCCCTTACCTGTTGGGCACTGAGTCTGAGAACCGCGGTTCCTGGATTTGGTCCTGGCAAGAACTCGGTCACTTCCCTGACCGCGTTGTTTCGGCAGCAATCCAGGCGCGTGAAGGCGGGGCACAGCACACCATTACGGAACTCACCACCGATGAGCTCCCCCTGGACTCCGGCCTAGCGCGCAAGCTCACCCTCGCAACCAAGGCACTGACCGGCATCTATGCCCACTACCCCATCACAGCTGGGGCAGGTGTCCGTGCATGGGTCCTTCTCGAAGGCTCTCAGCTTGACCTGGATGCCCCCACCGTTAACCGCATGGGTCAGGTCATGGCTCAGGCCCTGCAGACCGGCACCGCTGTTAACCACTTGCGCGCTGTTGACTCCTATGCCAAGCTCCGCGGCGCACATATCGCCTGGGACACCGAAGCAACCGCTGTCATCACTGCGGCTGACGGTGCGCTACGTCTTTGGTTCGATAAGGGCAAGATTTCGGGCATTGAGGCAGCCGAGCCCCAGGTCGGGGCCGATGAGCTAGCCCGTCTTGCCAGTCAAGCTCGTGATCTGCGTGAACAGCTCGAAGCAGAACGCCAGGGTATTGAAACCCTCGCCGCGCGTGAGGCCGCAGCTCAAATGGCCCGACGAGAAGAAGCCGCCCGTCTAGCCGCTGAAGAAGCAGCACAAGCAGAAGCGCAAGCTGAAGCGCAGGCAGGTTCCGAGCAGGAAGAGGCTACCGCAGCCGAGCCTCAGACCTTTACGGAAGCTCCTACCCAGGAACCCGTGGCAGAACAGAGTGCCCTCGAAGATGAAGTCGAAGGTACTATCACCACAGACCGTGTCTACCCCAATGCGGACCAGCCCTATGACCAGGACCCTACCGAAGATGTACGCCCGGGCCGTGTTACCACCAGCACTATTGCTGAAGAGAACATTGTGCAGGACCAGCCTGCTGCCCCTGTGCAGAGCGCCGAAGAGCCTGACGAAGCCCAGCAGGCCCCCACGGGTTACGAGTCAGCTGAAGACACCCGTGATGCACGGGAGATTCGTTTGGCAGGTCAGGCACCTGACCTTGAGGCCGAACGCGCTGAGGCCTCTAAGAAGCCCCAGCCCAAGGAAGATAAGAAGGGCTTCTTTAGCCGCTTCTTCGGTCTGTAAGACCAAGATACCCCTGCTCTAGGGGTTGTCTCTGGCGGTGGCTCCCCCTATAGGTGGGGGCCACCGCCTTTTCTATGGTGAGCATTCGCCCAAGGAGCTAGAACTCCCCCGCCCATAGAAAGCACTGACCTATACTTGCAGGGACCTACTGAATCAGCACAGAAAGAAAAACAGGTGCCTACTAACCAGAGAAACTCGGGTATTCTTGCAGCTTTCCTCTGCTATCTTATCTGGGGCCTCTTCCCCCTCTATTTCCTGCTAACGGTACCGGCTAGCCCCCTCGAAATTGTGGCTGAGCGGGTGCTCTTCACCCTGCTTTTCTGTGCTTTCCTGATACCGGCAACCCGTCAGGTTCAATCACTCATGGCAGTACTTAAGCGCCCCAGAAAGCTCCTTGTGCTCGGGGCCGCAGGCCTACTCATTTTCTGTAATTGGCTGCTCTACGTTATCGCCACAACAAGCCACAATGTGATGGAAGCGTCACTGGGCTACTACATCAACCCCATTGTTTCGGTAGCGCTCGGCGTTCTCTTCCTGGGTGAAAAACTCCGCCCACTCCAGTGGGCCGGTATCGCGGTAGCTGCCTTAGCAGTGCTTGTCATGTGTTTCTTCTACGGCTCAATCCCTTGGTTGGGCCTGGGCCTGGCTTTCAGCTTTGGCCTCTACGGTCTGCTCAAAAAGTACGCTGGAGCTGTCCCCGCCGTCGTGTCGCTGAGCGTAGAGACCCTGGTTCTTGCACCCATGGCAGCTGTCCTACTGGCTCACTTTGCCCGCCGAGGTGACCTTACTCTGTTTGCTGAGGGTCAGGCTCACTTTTGGATTCTGGCTGCCTCGGGTCTAGTCACAGCGGTGCCGCTCCTGCTCTTTGCGAGCGCGGCCTCGCGGGTGCCGCTGTCCCTGATCGGCATGATTCAGTACCTCACCCCGACCATGCAGTTCCTGCTGGCTCTCTTTGTTACCCATGAGACCCTCACCGCTGGCAGGTGGGTAGGCTTTGGCCTGATTTGGGTAGCCGCAGTTTTCTTTATAGCCGACTCGTGGAGAGCCCAGAAACCACGGTTAAGGACCTAGCGTCTACGATTGCTGGGTGGGGTTCAGCACACGTGAGAGGAAGAGCTGGGTGCGCTCCTGTTGGGGGTTGCCAATGACCTGTTCAGCGGGGCCTTCCTCTACCACAACACCGCCGTCCATGAAGACCACGCGGTCAGCCACATCACGGGCAAAAGCCATCTCATGGGTTACGACCACCATGGTCATGCCCTCGGTAGCCAGCTGGCGCATGATACCCAGAACATCACCTACCGTTTCGGGGTCCAAAGCACTGGTGGGCTCATCAAAGAGCATGAGCTGGGGGTTCATAGAGAGGGCACGAGCGATAGCTACGCGCTGTTGCTGACCGCCAGAAAGCTGATCAGGGTGCCGCTGAGCCTTATCGGCCAGCCCCACCTTCTGCAGGTTAGCCATGGCAATTTTCTGGGCCTCGGCCTGGGAACGTTTGAGCACCTTAATCTGCGCTACCGTACAGTTTTGGAGTACGGTCAGGTGCGGGAAGAGGTTGAACTGCTGGAAGACCATGCCCACAGAGCGGCGCATAGCATCGACATCGACGTCGGGGTGGGTCACCGCATGCCCTGCTACCTCAATAGTTCCGCTGTTAGGTGTCTCCAGCAGGTTGACGCACCGCAGAAGAGTTGATTTGCCCGAGCCGGAGGGGCCAATCAGGCAGACAACTTGGCCGGGAGCTACGGACATATTGATGCCTTTGAGGACTTCCACCTCACCGTAGGATTTATGCAGGTCGGTAATGCTAACTGAGGCAGGTACAGGATTTTCGGTCATGGCTGTATTCCTTGAAACGGTAGTGGCGGTTACGTGCGGGAGCGGGCCTGGGCACGCTTCTCGAAGTGGCGGGCAAGGAAACCGAGAGGGACAGTGATAATCAGGTAGCAGACACCGGCAAGAACCAGCGGGGTCAGCCCGGCACCGGAGCCGGAAATTCCTTCGCGACCAAATTTGGTGAGCTCATACTGGGCAACAGACATACCGAGTAGGTAGACCAGCGATGAGTCCTTGGTCAGCAAGATAATCTCGTTGGTCAGCGGGGGCAGAACGATCCGGAAAGCCTGGGGAATAATAACGGTCACCATGGCGCGGGTATGGCTCATACCCAGTGATCGAGCGGCCTCATACTGGCCCTTGGGCACAGCCTCAAGACCGGCCCGCAGAACTTCACCGATGTAGGCCGCAGCTACCATACCCAGGGCAAGCATCACGGTCACATAGTTGTTCAGGCGTAACCCAAAGGCCAGCGGAATACCGTAGCCAAAGGCGATAAAGACAAGAAGCGCGGGCAGGCCGCGGAAAAGCTCAATGTAAAGCGAAGAAATCCACCGGTAGGGTGCGATAGAAGAAATCTTCATGAGGGCAAGCAGAATACCGCCTGACAGACCCACCACAAAACCCAAAGCCGTGTAAATCAAGGTGTTCTTCAGGGCAACAGTGATGATGTTGGGGAACTGCTTGGCGATGATTTCAGGGTTAAAGACCTTCTCACGCAGGGTTGCCCAGTCGGCAACAAGAACAATGATCAGGGCGATCACTGCCAGAAGAGCATACTGGGAGTAGCGGGCATAGGTCTGTTTCTGCCGGGTAGACAGTGCCATGGTTCTCATCCTCGGTTACGTGCTGGGGGCAGGCTCCTCTGAGCCCACCCCCGGTTTCTTAGAAGGTAGCTACCGCAAAAGCGGCTACTTACTGGGAAAGACCCAGGTACTTTTCCCGCAAGTCAGCTAGGCGGCCGTCGTCTTGCATCTTCTTCAGAGTCGCATTGGCAGAGTCCAGCAGTGCAGTGTTTTCGGTGGAGACAGCGGCAGCAATCTTTTCGTTGGTCTCAATCTCCTGAGCTACTTTGAGGCTGCTATCTGCGGTCAGCATTTCAGACAGAACAGTAATGTTACCGACCACGGCATCGACCTGGCCGGTCTGCAGGGCCTGAAGGAGCAGACCGTTGTCCTCATACTGGACGGTGTCAGCGCCGGCGTCCTTGGCATACTTTTCACCGCTGGTGGCCTGCTGGACGCCGACCTTACGGCCTGACAGGTCAGTTTCACCGGTGATAGAAGAATCGGCGGGCACCAGGATTGCTAGATTGTCATCGACGTACGAGGAGGTGAAGTTCATGACGGTTTTGCGCTCATCGGTCACAGTGATACCGGAAAGCGCGATATCGCACTGACCGGAGGAGAGCGCAACACCTGACTGGATCCCCTCGAAGCTGGTGGTGTACATTTCGGCTTCTACAGCCAGGTCTGAGGCGATAGCGGCGGCAATGTCAGCGTCAAGACCAACAATTTTGCCGTTTTCTTCGTACTCGAAGGGGGCGTAGGGAGGGTTAGTGCAGACGGTGAGTTTACCCTCAGAGATCAGGGATACCCCGGACTCAGTTGTGGCGGAAGTACCTGATGAGCCACAGGCGGTTAGGAGCAGGGCAGTAGCGGCAAGTGCCAAGGGCGCCTTCTTCATGGTTGGTTACCTCATTCATACGGTGTGTAAGTGGGTTAGCGTTGAAGTTCATTCTGCCCCCGAATGATTAAAAATGCAAACATCTGCATGATTATTCATAATGGTGTTTCATCGCTCACCAATATGAGCTTTTGCCCTAAACGTGACAAAATAGCTAGGGTGAACCGAGCAGACCTTAACAAAAAGACCACCGATATCGCCTCCATGTTCGACCAGGTGGCTGAACGCTACGACCTCATGAACGGCATTATGTCACTGGGGCAGCACCTCTACTGGCGTAAGCAGACCGTGGCCGCTGTCCATGCCCGCCCCGGCCAGAAAGTCCTCGACGTAGCCGCAGGTACCGGCACCTCATCTGAGCCTTTTGCCGATGCCGGCGTAACCGTCATTGCCGCCGACCTTTCCGAAGGCATGCTCGCCGTAGGCAGGCGCCGCCGCCCCGACATCGAATTCGTGCAGGCTGATGTCACGGCCCTCCCCTTTACTGATAACGAGTTTGACGCCGTCACCATGTCTTACGGTCTACGCAACGTCGCCGACTACCCCAAGGCACTGCGGGAACTCTACCGAGTCACCAAACCCGGCGGTCGAATCGTCATCAACGAATTCTCCACCCCCACCTTCGGCCCCTTCCGCACCCTTTACCGGAACTACATCATGAAACTGATTCCGCCCATCGCGCGCAAGGTATCCTCCAACCCCGAAAGCTACGAATACCTAGCAGAGTCAATTCTGGCCTGGCCCAACCAGGACGAACTGGCCCGCCACTTTACCGAAGCCGGTTGGCAGGATGTTCGCTACCGCAACCTCACCGGCGGTATCGTCGCTCTACACCGTGCATACAAGCCCCAAGCCTAGACCAGGTAGACTAATAGCAGCCCGAGCACGGCCCCCGGCCGATAGTGTACGACCCAAGAAGTGTGAAAAATCATCGTGACTGACTCCACCAGCTCCCCCGTGAGCGCAGAAGCATTCATGCCAGAGGCTGATTTCAGTCTGCCTAAAGGCTTTGAACTCATCGCGCAGGACGCTGAACTGGGCCCCAAGATCCTTGAGGCTCTCACCGAAATTGAGCAGCGGCTTGAACGCTCGGTAAATCAGACAAACCACCTGGCAGATGTTGCTTCCCGCCACCTACTCTCCGCCGGCGGCAAGCGGATTCGCCCCCTCCTGACCCTTCTGGCAGCAGAAGCTGGCGGCGGCATCAACGACCGGGTACTGGATGCGGCCGTGGTTGTTGAACTAACGCACCTGGCTACCCTCTACCACGACGATGTCATGGACGATGCCCCCAAACGTCGCGGGGTAGACACCGCCCAGAATATCTGGGGTAACTCGGTAGCTATTCTGACCGGTGACCTCATTTTCTCCCGCGCTTCGCTTATAGTTTCCGAACTGGGCGGGCGCGCCCTAGCTGTTCAGGCTCAGACCTTTGAGCGCCTCGTGCTCGGCCAGCTCTTTGAAACCACCGGCCCCGAGAAACATGAGGATATCCTCAACCACTACATCAAGGTCATTGAGGGCAAGACCGGCTCCCTGATTGCCGCCGCAGGTTCCTACGGCACCATCCTTTCAGACTCCCCCGAGTCCCTTATCCAGATGCTGGCCCGCTACGGTGAACTGGTAGGCGTAGCCTTCCAGCTTGCCGACGATGTCATCGACGTAACCAGCTCGGGTAAGTCATCGGGCAAAACCCCGGGCACCGATTTGCGTGAAGGTGTACCAACCCTACCCACCATTCTGCTTGAACGGGCAGCATTAGCAGGTGACCAAGAAGCCCAGCGTATCCAGCAATTAATTGAGGGGGACCTTACCAGCGACGAGGCTCTAGCCCAGGCCGTAGTCGCGCTCTCAGCCCACCCGGTCACCCAAGAAGCCTGGGATATTGCCTACCGGTGGGCCGATGATGCAATCGCCGCTATCGAGCCGCTACCCGATACGGTTATTAAGGAAGCACTCAAGTCCTTTGCTCACGCCGTTGTGCACCGAGACTCCTAGAAGCTATACCGCGTCACGGCAAAATTTTATAAGCCCGGCTAAGATACATGGCCGGGCTTAATTTATAGCCCGAAAACTTCCACTATCTGAGATTTTTTCGCGCACTTGTCCGCTCTTCGAAGATACTACAAGAAAGATTAACAGGATTCTGCCAGGAGCCCACCCCGCTCCGAGGCCACCGCATCACCTCTTAGCGGATTCCTCATGAACCAGCCACCACCCCCGGCACCAGTGTTCACACCACCGGTTGCGCCTCTAGCAGGTGCAGTTTTAGTTTCTATCCATGAGCGAGGGACACTCACATGAGTACGACCAAGACCTCAGCGCCTCAAAAACGAGAAGGCTTCTCCAGCCGTAAGGTCTTTATCTTTGCCGCCATCGGTTCCGCCGTTGGCCTCGGTAACATCTGGCGCTTCCCCTACGTTGCCTACGATAACGGCGGCGGTGCCTTCATGATCCCCTACCTGGTTGCTCTGCTGACCGCAGGCCTACCCTTCCTCTTCTTCGACTACGTCATCGGCCACCGGGCACGTGCCTCCTCCCCCCTGGCTTTCCGCCGTCTGAACCGCAAGACTGAGTTCATCGGCTGGTGGCACATGGGCATCAACTTCATTATCGCTATCTACTACGCGGCGATTCTGGCATGGGCGGCCCGCTACCTGTTCTACTCCTTTGATCACGCCTGGGGTGATGACCCCCAGACCTTCCTCTTCTCTGAGGTCCTCCAGGTAGCTGACCCCGCCGGCCTCACCTTTGACTTCGTACCCGGGATCTTGATTCCCATTGTGGTGATTTGGGTCCTGCTCGCAGTCATTATGTCCTTGGGCGTGCAGAAAGGTGTCGGTCTGGCTAACCTCTTCTTTATCCCCGTCCTGATTATTATGTTTATCGTGCTAGTGGGCTACTCACTGACCCTCAATGGCGCTATGACCGGCCTGGACGCTCTCTTCACGCCGGATTGGGGTGCCCTCACCAAGCCTGAAGTATGGGTTGCAGCTTACGGCCAGATCTTCTTCTCGCTCTCCATCGGCTTTGGCATCATGATTACCTACGCCTCCTACCTCAAGAACAAGACCGACCTGACCGGTACCGGTGCTGTCGTTGGTTTTGCTAACTCGTCTTTCGAACTGCTGGCAGGCATTGGCGTTTTCGCAGCCCTTGGTTTTATGGCAACCGCAGCTGGAACCTCAGTCTCTGAGGTGGCGACCTCCGGCATCGGCCTGGCTTTTATCGCCTTCCCTACCATCATCTCTCAGGCCCCCGGTGGTACCTTCATTGGTGTGCTCTTCTTCGGCTCCCTGCTCTTTGCAGGCTTTACCTCCATGATTTCAATTATCGAGGTTATTGTTGCGGGCGTTGAAGATAAGTTCAATCTGGGCCGTGTCCGCTCCACCCTGTTTGTGATTGCACCTATCGCTCTTATTTCAACGGTGCTGATGGCAACCACCTCGGGCCTCTACGTTCTGGATATTCTCGATAACTTTGTCAATCAGTTCGGTATTCTGGCAGCAGGCCTGGTCTCCATCATTGTAGTGGCCTACCTGCTCCGCGGCCTGCCCATTCTGCGCAATCACCTCAATGAGCGTTCCTCCTGGAAGATGGGTCGCCTGTGGATGCTACTGCTGGCAGTTATCACACCCATCATCTTGGGCTACTCACTGATCAACACCTTTATCGGCCTGATGAAGGAACCCTACGGTGGATACCCTGACCAGATGCTCAACATCTTCGGCTGGGGCATGGTCATTGCTCTTCTTGTAGCAGCTGTCATCCTGTCGATGTTGCCTTGGTCAAAGACCTCGCGTGCGGCGCTCACTCCCCCTGCTCCCCCGATCTCCGGTGGCAAGGTTGTGCATGACCACGTTGATGCTACCGTCAAGAACATAACCGCCCAGGGAGGTAAATAATTATGAGCTCATCAGCAATCATCATGCTCATTGTTGCTATCGCACTCATCTGGGGCGGGCTAGCTACCGCTCTGGTTCACCTGTCACGCCACCCCGATCAGTCGGGCACCGATGATGAACAGGCTGATACTTTAGCCCCCTGGGCCCACGAAGCCTAAGCTCCTGCTCACCCAGCGGTAGAAACAAATGCCGGGGTCCACACCAGTCAGTGTGGACCCCGGCTTTTCTCTGCTGTCTGAGCGGCTAGGGGGTAACGACCCGTAGACTAAACCCGTTATCTCCCCAGGCTCCGGCTAGCGCCTGCAGATTTGCGGTGTGTGGAGTCGTAAAAAACCGCTGAACGGTTGCAGTGTAGCGGGAATCTGCGGCAAGGGTCCCATGTTCCAGGGTAGAGAAAATACCGCCGCCCCGGTCATCGTAGACCAGCACCTCAACATCGGGCTTACGTTCCAAGGGGCCAATGTTAAGCGAGCCGACATCGTGCAGGAAGGTCAGGTCGCCCAAGAGCACACGCACCTTCCGCCCCAGCCCCAAAGAAATACCAGCAGCAACTGCCAGAGTGCCATCAATACCCGCTAACCCGCGTTGAGCAAAAACGAGTGGGCTCGAAGCCGCAGAGGGAGCAATCAGGTCTAGGTCTCGAATCAGATTAGAGGAACCTAAGACCAGAACGGCATCATCAGAAAGGCATTTCTCCCAGGTATCAAGGGCCGTAGAAAGAGCAGCTGTGCGGTCAGCCGAGTCGCTTAAATCCCCTCTATAGGTGCCTGCCCGGTAAGCTGCTACCCGCTGGTGGAGTTCTTCTTCCTGTATTTTGCCCTTTTCTAACCAGCCCTCTAACCAGCCAGCGGGAGCTTGCCCAGCAAATTCTGCCAAACCCTGGAGGGTAGGTACCAGGTGCAGATCAAGGGCTCCAGGCTCATGCCAGGGTGCAGGAACCGGGGCATAAAGTGCTCTTTCAAGACCTGAATTGGCCATCAGGGCGGCAACAGGACGTGAGAGTGTGGGATGCCCAAAGATGACAGCCCGCTCGATGGAACCTGCCAGCTCTCCAGCTAGTAGCTGGCGGTAGGCGGGTACAGCAACCGGCGAGAACCTAGCCTGGGAGGACGGTTCGGCTAGAAGCGGTAGTCCCAATTTTTGAGCAAAAATTTGAGCCAGAGGCCCCGCCCCGTCCCCGGCGATCACAACGGTAGGGTAACTATATTCAGGCAGTTGGGCTGAACGGGGCCAGCTCAGGGCAGAAAGGTCTGGGTTTTCGGGGAGCAGCCGCACTCCCTGCTGTGCAAGCGGCCCGAGACTGTGCGCCCAACGCCGTAGCATCTCTTGCTCGGTAGGGCCTGGGGTGAGCGGAGTATCAAAGGCCAGGTTAATCTGCACCGGCCCACGGGGTTGGTCTGCTGGGAGATTCCAGTTACTTTCGCTCCGCCCGGTCAAGGCCGCTAGCGCCCGATTAAGGTCGTCGCTTTGGGGATCAGCAGGGTCAGCCGAATAGTTTTCCAGGGTGAGACTGGCACGCGTGTGGGCCGGCGCCAGCCCAGCTTGTCGAGTAGTTTGGTTGGCCCCTGTGCCCTGGAGGTGGGCGGGTCGATCCGCCGACAGTAGAGCAAGGGGGAGGCCCGAATGGTAGGCCTCCATGAGGGCGGGTAGGCACTCCCCTACCGCAGTACCACTGGTGGTTATTAGTCCCACAGCTTGACCGGTGGCCTTCGCTAAGCCCAGGGCCGTAAAGGCCGCTGAGCGTTCATCGATTCGCACATGGGCTTCAAGAACTCCGGCATCGGCTAGCGCCCCCACAGCATAGGCTAAAGGCGCAGAACGAGAACCTGGGCAGATAAGAACATGCCGCATACCTGAACGGATCAGGGTATCGAGCACGCTGATTGCGGTGATAAATGAGGGCGCTGGGGCGGAAGTCACCCCACCATCTTACTCACTTGTGCCAATACTTAGCTTGGGCTCTCTCTTTCCAAAAGTCGGTAGCAGGCAAAAATACGTTCATGCCACCAGCGCTGGCGATCCGGTGGTGCTAGAAGCTGATCGAGCAGACCGGCATCGGGTTCTACAGTAGGTAAGGGAAGATTACCGTTCACTGCCACGAGGGGGAAAGCAGAAACGTCCTGCTTGAACAGCGACACCGTCCCCAAACCGCAGCCAAAAGGTAGCTCCGGCAGGGCCGCCGCCAGAGCCGCCCCAGTACGAATGCCCACCGAACTTTCCAGGGCCGAAGAGACAACAACGGGTAGGCCTGCCCGGCGCACGATCTCCAGCGAACGGCGAACCCCACCCAGAGGAGCGGCCTTAATGACCAGCAGGTCTGCAGCTCCTAGTCGCGCTACAGTGAGCGGATCATCGGCTTTGCGGACCGCCTCATCGGCGGCAATCCGCACGCCATTTCCACGCCGTCGCAGTTCTTCTCTCACCCTGGCCAGACTCTCGATGCCGGGCGTTGGCTGCTCCGCGTACAGCAGGTCATAATCCTCCAGTTCCATGAGAGCGTGAACTGCCTGCGCCTCGGTCCACCCACCGTTTGCATCCACTTTTAGGCGCGCCTGGGGCAGAACCCGGCCAACCGCTTTCACCCGGTTAAGGTCTTGGGCTAGAGATTCTTCAAAGGCTAGGCCGGCTTCGGCCACCTTAATTTTGACCTCACGAACCTCCCCGCAATAGCGGGCCAGCACACTTTCAACAGCCTGAGGATCAACAGCAGGAACCGTAGCGTTGAGAGGGATACTATTTCGGCGGGCATCGGGGTAGGGCAACCAGGCAGCCTCAAGTGCAGAGGCAAGCCAGGCGGCAGCCTCAGCAGGTTCGTATTCCGTGAAGGGAGCGAACTCCCCCCAGCCCGCCGGTCCCTGAATCAGAGCGGTCTCACGGACCTCAAGCCCCCGGAACCTCACCTTCATAGGAAGGGCAAGGACCCTGGTGTTGGCTAAAATCTCATTGATCGGGGGCAGGGTCAAGGAGGTAAGCGGTAGCGATGCTGTCATAGGCTCTAATCTACTCCGAGCATTGGCTCCATGCTCCAACCCAGGACTGCTAAAATTTTGAGGGTTAGATTGCCACCCAAACCTTAGGCTTTCTCCCAGGAAAGTCCCATCTGAGTTTGGCAGAATGATATAGCGAGCTCAAGCTCGAGTACTCAATGAATTTATTTATTTGGACTCGTTTCAGTGTATTTTGCTTGATAGGCTCGTGAAGGTACCTAACAGGCGGCAGAAAGGTAGTTGGGGTTTACTGTGAGTTTTAAAGAGCGAGACACCCGGGCTATCTCAGGCGTCCCCGACGATGCTACCGAGGTGCTGGCTACTCCCACCGTAACCACCCGTCTGGTGCCCCAGCCAGAGGGCCAAGACCCCACCATGCTTCTTTCCGCCCCCACCCCCCATAAGGGCCCTACCGCCGTAGAGGATGCAGACGCGACAGTTGTGCTACCGGTATCCGCCCAGCAAACAGCGCCCCAGAGCTCCCAAGATAGTGCACCTACCGCCCCTCTCGGAACCTTTGATCCCGATCCCGATGCGACCCTTGTTCTTCCCTCAAGCCGCCCAGCAGCCCCCACCATGGCTGACCCTACCGTGCCACTCAAACGCGATGAGCTCAAAACCAAACTGCAAGAAAGCGGTTTACAGGGAATAAACGCCGCCAAAACTGGTTTAGCCACTGCAAAAGCAAAAGCAATGCAGACAGCTGAGCGGGTCAGGCAGGAACGCGCAGCACGCGCAGCAACAAGTAACGCCCAAGAACGCCCGGTAGCCCAGCAAACTCCAACGGCGCAGCAAGCCCCCTTGACTGCCCAGCGCCAGCCCCGGCCCCTCTATGCCCCGGCTCACACTGCGCCCGCCCGCTCCTACCAGCAGGCCCAGCCGCTACCGCCCCACATGCTGGGGGTACCCGGCCAGCCGGCCGAAGCACATGCAGGCGAGAACTCACCCTCCGGCCGACTCCAGATGCTCACCCCGTCACATATCAGGCAGACCAGGCCCTCCCTCTGGACCCTCATCCAGCACTTCTTTGCCGCCGGAACCCTCTTCTTCCTCATGGTTGCCGCTTTCTTCTTCTTCGTCGGGACATCCATTGGCCAAGAACTCGATGAAGTCTCCTTCCAGGAGTTTTCCTACCAGTTCATGACCTACACCGACCAGACATCCAGCCTGCTCGACTCCATCCCGGCCGCAGCGGGAATTATTGCGGCCGTTGGCATCCTCTTTGTACTGGTCTGGAAGCACCGTTTCCTCCCGGCGCTCGTAGGCCTGGGCATGGCCTTGGGCGCTAACCTCTCAAGCCAAGTGCTCAAAAATTACATCATCGTCAAACCTGACCTGGGCATCCAGGAAGCCCTCATTAACTCTGCCCCGTCAGGTCACACAACCTTTGCGGCAGCCTCCGGTCTAGCGCTCTTCCTGGCCTCGCCTAAACGGTTCCGGCCCACTGTTGCCCTCCTGAGCATGTGCTTCACCGTAGCAGCAGGTTATTCAACCGTCATCAACGGCTGGCACCGCCCCGGTGATGTCATAACAGCTATCACCCTGACCGGGCTCTGGGGAGTCCTCGGCCTTGTGATACTGCGGTTCATGCGCTCCGAAGAACTCGATATGAGCAACACCCAGCGTTCAGGTCTCATCCTGGTCCCGCTGCTCTCCATTTCAGGGTTCTTTGTTGGTTTTTGCGCCGCCGCCCTCTATTGGGTCACCTACACCAACCCGATTCCCGGTTCAGCCTTTATGGCAGCGCTCTGCCTCATCGCTTCGGTGGCAGCCTTTACCACCTGCATCCAGGTTGCCCTGCTCCGCCCACAGAATAAGCAACGTAGCGCCTACAAGCGGGTATGGGCCTACTAAAAATTTCTATACCTGAATAAGACGGATGGCCGCCCTTTGGGCGGCCATCCGTCTATCAAGCTATTTCTGTGCAGGTTCTGCCGGCCTCTGAGGCTAAAAGCCTAACCCCGGCCCAGAGTAATAGGTCCGGTCAGACCACTAGCGACATTCTCCTGGAAGGTAGCCTCAGAAAGGCCCTGACCCTGAGCCTCAAAAGCCTCAAGTTTGAGCAGACGATCCAGCAAAATACGGGTGGAGCCCCCCGAGTACGGTAGCTGATACATAGAAGCTGTAGTAGCACCCTTAACCTTTTTCAGGGCAGAGTCAGCGATGCTTTGGATAGCATCTTCCATAGTGCTAGCCATACGCTCAATAAAGGAACTCTCCACGGGATCACCGTGACCCGGAACAAAAATCCGGTAACGGTCCAAACCAGCAAGGGTTCTCAGCGTGCGCACCCAGTGTTGAGGGTAAGAATCGTCAAAGGCAGGATCAGAGCCCTGCTCTACCAGATCACCGGTGAAGAGGACATCGTCCACACCCACCAGCACGTCACCGTCGGTATGGGCAAGACCCAGATACATAAGAGTTACCGCGCGCTCACCGAGCTCAACACGGGTAAAAGCCGGGCGGTTACCGTCACCGGGGAGCAAACGGTTGGGAGTCACAAGTTCGGTGTTGGGGCCCTGATCGTGCGCCATCTCCGGCTCCAGGACCTCAACATAAAGACGCTGGCGGTCACCATAGGCCTCAATAGCGCGGGCCGCTCGGGGGTGAGCCCAGAAATCGTCCACACCGTCGGCGTTAAACACAGCATTGCCCATAAAACGGTCGAAGTGGGCATGGGTGTTAACGACTACCAGAGGGAGGTCAGTCACCCGGCGCACCGCTCGCAGAATCTCCGCGCCCTGACGTGGGCCTGCACCGGTTTCAACCACGAGTGCTTTCTCGGTTCCCACAATGAGCCCCGAGTTCAGCCGGTAGTTGTCCGTTGAGATCTGATAGATACCATCGGCAATTTCAATAGTTCTAGCCATACTCTCTAAGGTACTTGAATTCTGAAGGTCGCTCCCCCTTTATTAGCTTCTGAGGGGCTTATTTCTTGACACACTCCCCTACGTGAAACTGCCTAGCCATGTCAGCGCAATCTTTTGTCACATATTCACCACAGTGATTTATGCCCGATTCTGAGACATGAGACCCTAAGAGGCCCCTATTTCCCCTAGAAGCGCAGGATGGCCCTGTCCCAGCTACACTGGTTGCATGCCTCAAACACACCCCGACACCCTCCCTCCCTGCGGTCGCTATGCGCCCTCACCATCGGGTGACCTGCACCTGGGGAACCTCCGCACGGCCCTCCTGGCCTGGTTATTCGCTCGCTCAGCCGGGGGTAGGTTTGTCATGCGCGTTGAAGACCTCGACCGGGTTAAGGCAGGGGCTGCTGAAGGCCAGCTTGCCGACCTCACTGCCCTAGGCATTGACTGGGACGGTAAGACCCTCTACCAGAGCACACGACTACCGGCCTACCGGGCCGCTGTGGAGAAGCTACTAGCGGAAGGTCTGGTCTATGAGTGTTTCTGCACCCGCCGCGAAATCCAAGAGGCTTCCTCAGCTCCTCACGGTGCACCGGGCGCTTACCCCGGCACCTGCCGCAAGCTGACTGAAAGCGAACGCGCCGCCCGCCGCGCCCAACGACCGGCCGCCCTTCGTCTGCGAGCGCACACTGATTCTTTCACCGTCACCGATTACTTCGCGGGGAGTTATACCGACGCTGTAGACGATTTCGTGCTGGTGCGTAATGACGGCACCTACGCTTATAACCTGGTCTGCGTTGTCGATGACGACTATCAGGGTGTGACCCAGGTGGTGCGAGGCGATGATCTGCTCTCCAGTGCGCCCCGACAGGCCTACCTGGCAACCCTGCTAGGCCTTGGGGTGCCCACCTACGCGCATGTGCCACTAGCCCTAAACACCCAAGGCAAGAGGCTAGCTAAGCGGGATGGCGCTGTCACCCTTGCCCAGTTACAGGCAGCTGGGGCAAGCCAGGCTGAGATTCTACGGATGATTTCGGGCTCTATCCCGCTCCCCCCGATCACTGCTTCAGGCGGTAATACCAGCACCCCGCATCTGCCTGAAAGCGCCGCTGAAATGCTCAGCGTCTTTTCACCGGACAAGATTGGCCGGGCCCCCTGGATCGTGGTTGATCCCCTCCTGGAAAGTACCTGCTGCCTATAAAGCCTATGAGTAACCCAATAGTTCAGAACCCCAAAAGCCTGCGTGAGCGTATCCCCGCCGAACACCGGGGTACGGCTGCCTTCCTGCTGATTTTGACCGGCTCGCTGGGAATCCAAATATCGGCAGCTATCGTATCCCCTCTCTTTGAGAGCCTGGGGGCCAGCAGGGTGGCGGCCCTCCGTACCCTCATTGCGGCGGTTGTTCTCTGGGTCTTGGTGCGCCCTAATCCCCTGGCCCTGGGTAAAAAGGACGCCTGTCAGGTACTGGTATACGCTCTAGTCCTAAGCCTCATGAGCGTCTGCTTTTATAATGCTGTGCACTACATCCCTTTAGGGGTTGCTGTCACCTTTGAGTACCTAGGTGCTTTCACGGTAGCTCTTCTAGGAGTAAGGAGGCTCCGCGACGGGGTCTTTGCCCTGGTCGCCCTAGTCGGTGTAGTCCTGATTGCCGGTCCCACGCTAGCAGGTGGCTATCACCCCCTGGGCTTCATCTGGGCGCTAGGAGCGGCAACTGCCATGGCAGGCTACACTCTCTATTCGGCGCGGTTGGGTTCCGCATCACCAGCCACCAGCGGACTCAAGGGCACGGCTCTGTCCCTAGCTTTATCTGCCATGCTCATGCTCCCCCTCTCGCTTCCCGCTGTGCCAGAACTCGACAGTGGCACCTGGTTCAAGCTGGCGCTCTCCGCCATTATAGGTGTGGCGCTGGCCTACTCAGCCGATAATATCGCCGGCCAGCTAACCAGTGCCGCCGTTATTGGCGTCCTCTTCTCTATCGACCCGGTAGTCGGAGCCACAGTAGGAACTGTCTTGCTCGGTGAGATACTCACCCCCTGGTCCTACCTGGGGATTCTGCTGGTGGCGGCCTCCGGGGCCTACATTGTATGGCGCACCAACCGCTTGGCGATCGCCCTTAGCGCCGCCGCCAACGGACATAGCACATCCTAAGGGTGGGTAGAAAAATGAGGAATTGCTAAGCCCAGCTCAAGGCTGGTCATCACAGATTCGAAAGCATGGGAACTTCCAGGAGAAAGTGTCAAAATGACCTATAAGGTGTAAGCTAACCCACAGGCTAAAATCTTAGGTTTGACCTAGCTTCAAGTAACCTCACAAGGGTACTTGTCACCTGACCATACCCACACCAGTGCCCCACCGCCGCCGTAACTATGGCTGGCCTCTATGGGAGCGCGTAACATCCAAGAGGAGCTCATGAGCAACACCACCTACCAGTTGGTGGCCCTGGCCATCTACTTTGCCGCCATGATTGGCATCGGCATCTGGGCCAAAACCAAAAACAACAACCTCGATGACTATGTTCTCGGCGGTCGCTCCCTCTCCCCAACAGCCGCCGCCCTCTCAGCCGGAGCCTCAGACATGTCCGGCTGGCTACTCATGGGACTGCCCGGCGCGCTCTACATCACTGGCCTGGCAGAAGCCTGGATTGCAGTCGGCCTGACCATAGGTGCCTGGCTCAACTGGAAATTTGTTGCTCCCCGTCTGCGGAGCTACACCGAAGTATCGCGGAACTCCGTGACCGTCCCCAGCTTCTTCCATAACCGTCTGCGCGACCCCTACGGGGCCATCCGCATCTTCTCTGCAGTGGTTATCCTGATCTTCTTCACTTTCTACGTGTCCTCTGGCATGGTGGCCGGTGGTGTTTTCTTCCAGTCCACCTTTGGGGGCAACTACCACACCGGCATGGTGCTGGTGGCAGGCATTACCATGCTCTACACGCTCTTTGGTGGCTTCCTGGGTGCCACCTACACCGACATGGTTCAGGGTCTGCTCATGCTCGTAGCGCTCATTGTTCTACCTATCATGGCGCTCTTCTATGTGGGCGGCTTCTCGGGCCTAGAAACCACCATCGAGTCCGTCAATCCCACGGCTCTTTCGCTCTTTGCAGGCACCAGTCTGCTGGGTATTCTCTCCTCCATGGCCTGGGGCCTGGGCTACTTCGGTCAGCCCCACATTATCGTGCGCTTTATGGGTCTGCGCACCGTAGCTGATGCCCGCGCCGGCCGCCGTATCGGAATCTCCTGGATGCTAGCGACAATTATCGGTGCTATGAGCGCCGGTCTGATCGGTATCGCCTACTTTGCCCGTCACCCGGAGGCTCAGCTAACCGACACCAAAAACGCTGAATCAGTCTTTTTGGATATGTCCCAGTATCTCCTGCACCCCCTGCTCGCAGGTTTTGTTTTGGCCGCCGTTCTCGCTGCCATCATGTCTACCCTGTCTTCCCAGCTAGTTGTCTGCTCCTCAGCGCTGGCTGAGGACCTCTACAAGCTCACCAGCAAGGGCAAGGAGCTCTCCGCTTCCAAGGGGCTGTGGCTGGGCCGCGGTGCTGTTTTAGCTGTTGCTCTCATTGCCGCCGCCCTGGCCTGGAACCCGGATTCGTCGGTCCTGTCCCTGGTGTCCTTCGCCTGGGCCGGCTTCGGTGCCGCCTTTGGCCCCATCGTCCTGCTTTGCCTCTACTGGCGTAAGCTGACTGTCGCCGGTGCGGTTGCCGGTATGCTGGCAGGTACAGCAACCGTCTTCATCTGGGGTTACAATGACACCCTCTCCGGTTACATGTATGAGATTGTCCCCGGCTTCCTGATTAACCTGCTCGTGGCCTACCTGATCTCGATAGCCACCTACAAGGGTGACTCCGTTCAGGCCCAGGAAATCAACCAAGAGTTCGACCGCGCCGTGGAACTTACTCGCTAACAAGCGCCTCAGCCAAGAGATAAGACCGCCCCGCTATCTGCCCCAAGGCAAGGATAGCGGGGCGGTTTTATGTCCATTCCTAACAGCAGGTACAGCAGTGGCAAGCGCCCCTCTTGCCCGGCTCGCTCACACTCGCTGGGCAATGTATTCCAGCCCCCAACCAGCTTGCCTGCCCCCGTGCGCCTGCTTCTGTACTTGCCTGGGTAAACTGGTGACATGACTAACCAACTTCCCGCACAAGTTTCCGATATTTTTGACCCCCACTCCTGGCGACTGGTCGAGGGCTTTGAAGACCTTACAGACATCACCTACCACCGGCAGGTAGAACGCAAGACCACCGGCGAAATTGTGCGGGACCTTCCCACCGTACGGATCGCCTTTGACCGCCCCGAGGTCCGCAACGCCTTCCGCCCACACACCGTTGATGAGCTCTACCGGGTACTGGATCACGCCCGCATGACCTCCACCGTGGGCACCGTACTTTTGACCGGTAACGGCCCCTCACCCAAGGACGGCGGCTGGGCCTTCTGCTCCGGCGGGGACCAGCGTATTCGCGGCCGCGATGGCTACCGCTACGCCGAGGGCGAGACTCGCGACTCCATCGACCCTGCCCGCGCGGGCCGCCTGCATATTCTGGAGGTCCAGCGCCTGATTCGTACCATGCCCAAGGTGGTCATTGCCCTGGTCTCCGGCTGGGCGGCAGGTGGCGGCCACTCCCTGCACGTGGTCGCGGACCTGACCATTGCCTCTGAGGAGTACGGTAAGTTCAAGCAGACCGACGCAACCGTGGGCTCTTTTGATGCGGGTTACGGCTCGGCACTATTGGCGCGGCAGGTGGGCCAGAAGTTTGCGCGCGAGATTTTCTTCCTGGCCAAGGAGTACGATGCCCAGCGTATGTACGAAATGGGTGCGGTGAACGAGGTAGTGCCGCACGCTGAGTTAGAGAAGAAGGGCCTGGAGTACGCGGCGCATATTGCCCGCCAGTCGCCGCAGGCTATCCGTATGCTCAAGTTCGCCTTTAACCTGCCCGATGACGGCATGGTGGGCCAGCAGGTCTTTGCCGGTGAGGCAACCCGTATGGCTTACATGACCGATGAGGCGGTAGAGGGCCGCGACGCCTTCTTAGAGAAGCGCGATCCTGACTGGGAAAGCTACCCCTACTACTTCTAGGATTCTCTTCCCCACCGGTTTTACCCAGATGCGGGGTTTCCTTTCGAATGCGCGGCTTTCTCGCGCAATTGGAAGGAAACCCCGTATTTCTTTGCGCACTTTACCTTGTCGAATAGGCTCAGCATAGGTACAGTTTCCTGTACAGGAGGATTTTATGAAAACTATGACCTACACAGAATCACGTTCTAGATACGCCCAGGTACTTGATTCTGTGGTTGATGACCGTGAAGAAGTAATCATTACCCGCGCTGGGCGCGAACCTGCCGTAATTCTTTCCCTGGCCGAGTACGAGTCTCTCAAGGAAACAGCTTATCTTTTGCGTTCCCCCGCCAATGCACGCCGCTTACTTAACTCAATTGAGGAGCTTGAGTCTGGTGACGGCAAAACTCATACCCTTGCAGAAGGTTAGCGAGCCTATGAAACTGTTGTGGAGTGAGAGCGCCTGGGAAGATTACCTGTGGTGGCAGGCCCAGGACCGTAGGGTGCTTAAACGGATCAACGCCTTGCTCAAAGATATTCAGCGCAATAGCAATGAGGGCATTGGCAAGCCGGAAGCTCTGCGCAATAATCTTTCGGGGTACTGGTCCCGCAGAATAACAGAGGAGCACAGGCTGGTTTATAAAATCGTTGACGACACCATCAGAATCGCGGCAGTCAGGTACCACTACGAATAGCCTCAACGAAAAATCAGATGGACGCACCAAAACTCGGCTTTTACAAGGCAGTGGATAGATTCAAACCTCTAGGGTTCGGGGAGAACTTGAAGTTATTTTCGACAGTGGCAGAGGGATGAGGGTCAAATTGTTTTTCCCAGGTACAGGAAATTATCGAGCAACGAAGTATAGTTAAAGTTAAAAAATATCAAACTTTAATTTCTGATGATTACCTGCGCTCCTGGTAAAACCCAGAGAATCAAGCTTGCTACGGCTTAGGTCGCCCAAAAACCTCCGTAAGTTTAAGATTCACATTGATTATCTCCAGCTAGCTTGTTTATCGGCTCTAAAAAATGGTCATTAACAACGAAGTTTAAAAAATTTGAAAACTGAATCTGTATTTCATTCAGGCCTTCCTCAAGCCGTCCAACACAGGAAGTCCTTTCATCATATACGGTTTCTAGTGCCGATTTGAAGTCACTCCAATTTGGTGCACCATCATCTTTCAAGCCCTCCATTTTTCAAGAAGTAAATTTTCTTCATTAAAATTACTCATTTTTAAAAAAATAATAGAATGACTCAAAGAAGGTGGCACACTTACTCCCTACATGTTTAAGAGCAAATATATCAAAACCGTTTCCAACCAGAAACACAATTCGATTATCAATTTAATTACCCACCAGGCCCTCCTAGAACTACCGGCGTTCAATAATTATGTGATATAAATTCAAACCACTAAATCCCTGGAGATAAAGCAGTATTTGCTGTTGGCCCAGGCTCCTTTTCTTAGGAGCACATAGTTGGGGGTGCAAGCATCTATCGGATGCAGGGATGCCCCTTTGCTTATGTTTTGAGGCTCCCGAGCAAGGATTATTCCCTTATCATCAAGAATGCGTTCACGTATTTTCGCTGTATTCCTTCCACCTGCGCGGTTTCTCTCGCGCAACTGGAGGGGGCCTCCGCATGTCGGTGCGCAAGAGGGAACAGCTACTCTGCCTCTTGCCCACCCTGAGCGCGGCGGCGGTCGATGGCCTGTTCTTCAAATTCCAGCTCAATGACGCGCAGCTTATTCTTGCGCACCCAAGTCAAGAGCACCACAATGGAGAAAACAAAAAGAGTCAGCACTGCCACCAGGTAGACCAGGCCAACAATAGTGATAACCAGTTCACCAGTAGTGGGTGCCAGCGGGTTAGCCGCGTCTGCAAGAATCAGGCTCATGGCTACTTACCTCCCCTAGCATCAAGGTCCTGTCCCAAGCCCAGGCGCTTACGAATTACCCGGATCTCAGCTTTGTTCTTCTTGTGGAAAACCAGCATGGCCCAAAAGACCAACCCAAAGAACGCTAGCTGGATTAGCAAGGCAAAGATCCCACCAGCACCAATAGAAAACACTATTTTCCTTTCTTCTGCCAGGGGCCACCCCTAGCATTACTGTTACCCACAACACTATCAAGCAGATTGAGCTAAGAGCCACTCACCGCCCAGGCGTAAACTGGAGAACATCATGCACACACACCAGCTCACCCCCCTACCCGCACCGCCCCTACCCAGCCCGGGCTCCGCCGTCATGGTGGATGGGGCACCAATCGGTGCAGTAGAGGAACAGGTGGAGCGTTCCCTGGCCCTCTTTGGTAGGGCCTTTAGGCAGGTTGATGAAAACCCCACCACTCCGGCGCTTGTCGTAGCCACCAGCGGCTCTACCGGTCGGCCTAAAAAGATTGTGCTCTGCGCAGGTGCCCTCCGTGCTTCTGCCGACGCAACCAGCAGGGTAACCGACTGCAGTTCAGCCCAGTGGCTCCTAGCTCTACCGGTCCACTATGTTGCCGGTGCCCAGGTGCTAGCCCGCTCAGTGCTGGCAGGTACCCGGCCCGTACTCACCCGTTCCATTGCTGAGGGAACCAGCTTTAGTGCCCGCGACTTTGTAGATAGTGCAGAGCGGCTCACTGCCCGCGAGCGGCTGGTATCCCTCGTGCCGACCCAGCTCCACCGGCTGCTTGAAACACCGGATGTCGCCCTGCGCCAGGCCGCAGTGGACGCCCTGCGTTCCTTCTCGGCTGTTCTGCTCGGCGGTGCCCCCTCCAGCGCCCAGCTGATCGCGACGGCCCGGCAACTGCATCTGCCCGTTATCAGAACCTACGGTTCAGCCGAAACAGCCGGGGGCTGCGTCTACGAGGCTACCCCCCTGCCCGGTGTGTGCGTGCAGATAGAACCGGCGGAAGATACCAGCGCACCCGGCAGAATCTGGTTGGGCGGGCCGACCATTGCCAGCGGCTACGCGCAGGACCCCCAGCGCACAGCCGCACACTTTTTCATCGACCCCAGCGGCACCCGCTGGTACCGCACCGACGACCTCGGTAGTTTTGATGCCGCCACCGGCAGGCTCACCGTGCAGGGGCGAAGCGACGACGTGCTCATCTCCGGTGGTATCAAAACAAGTGCCCGGCAGGTGGCCGCCGCTCTCGAAAGCCACCCGCTCGTTCAGGAGGCCCTGGTCTTTGGGCTCCCCGATCCTCGGTGGGGTCAGGTTATTTCCGCCGCCGTGACCCTAGCCGGAGCAAACGATTCAGCCGCCAACCACCAGCCTGAAAACCTGGACAGCGAACTGATGGAGTGGGTTGCCCAGCAGCTGGGCCCGGCCTCAGCCCCCAAGCTCATTGACTTCTTCCCGCAAGGCTTCCCTATCCTCAGCACGGGCAAACCCGACCGGAAAACAGTCAAGGACAACCTGGCCGCGCGGTGGGCCTCACGCACCCGCTAAACCCCTAGCCCAGCAAAAAGTGGGATAATAGGGTGTTTATGTGGGCTATCCCCGCCAATTACCCCGATAAAGTACAAGGAGCAAGCAGTGGCAACAGTTGCACAGTGGATTGAAGGAGCGCGCCTACGCACCCTCCCCCTGGCCGCCGCACCCATCATTGCTGGCTCCGCCGCCGCCTACGAAGTCAAGGAGTTCAGGCCAGAACGGGCTCTACTGGCCTTTCTGGTGGCCTTTTTCTTGCAGGTGGGGGTCAACTACGCCAACGACTACTCCGACGGCGTTAAAGGAACAGACGAGGTGCGCGTTGGCCCCCTGCGCCTGGTCGGATCGGGAGTTGCCAAGCCCTACCAGGTCAAGCTGGCGGCCTTCCTCTGCTTCGGTCTTGCCGGGCTGAGCGGCCTGGGTCTGATCATGCTCTCCCAGCAGTGGTGGTTCCTGGCCATCGGTGCTTCTGCGGTGCTGGCGGCCTGGGGTTATACCGGCGGCAAGCACCCCTACGGCTACCTGGGTCTAGGCGATATCTTTGTCTTTATCTACTTTGGTTTGGTCGCTACCCTGGGTACGATGTTCACCCAAACTGCCCAGCTTACTCTCACCGCCTGGGTTTGTGCCGTGGCTATGGGGCTCTTCTCCTGCGCCCTGCTCATGGCCAATAATGTCCGTGATATACCCACCGACATTGAGGCCGGCAAGAGGACCCTGGCTGTCCGCCTGGGGGACAGGGTTTCACGCTTGACCTACACAGCGGAGATGGCCCTGGGCTTAGGTTTAACTGTTCTGCTGGTCCCCAGTAATCCCTGGTTTGTTCTCACCTTTATTTTGATTGGCCCGGTCGTTCATTCCTGCCTGGTAGTGCTCTCCGGTGCCCTGGGGCTGCAGCTCATTCCCGTGCTCAAGCAGGCGGGCTTTATAGCCCTCTGCTACTCAATTTTTATTGCCCTAGCGGTGATACTCCACCCCTTAGAGATCTTCGCGGAGCGGGCTACGGTCTTTACCGGTTACTAAAGCCAGCTGGTGATTCAGAGCCCGCATAAGATAAGTACCCCATCAACGCATCAGGGATGCCCGGTGGAGCGTCCCTGATAGTGTTTTAGAGGCTCTGATGTGAGCGGTTGGCCTCGTCAATTTGGTCTTCGACGGCCTGATCTTCTTCAGCGATAGTAGTCTTCTCACGGGGTTTGCGCTTGAGCAGACGGTTAAAATCGCCAGCGGCGGCAACATGCAGGCGGGGGAAGGCAAGGTAGCAGATTGCGAACCCAATGATGACACCGCAGATAGCGGAGAGGTAAAGGCCCGCCCCAATATAGTAGGCGGCGAAGAAAGCTAAAGCCGCAAGACTGAGTCGGAGCAAGGAGTACTTGAAAAAATTCACTCCCCCAGTCTACCCTGCCCGGTCGGTTTACCTCGCTATCAGCGCACAAGCTCATCTAGCGGGCTGGAACGTGCCACACTAGAGGGTATGGGTAGAGCTATTTTGATTATTGGCGGTGCCGCACTGCTAGTGGGTGTGTGGATTTTTTCTGTCCTGGATGCCGCTCAGAGCGACCGGGGCCTGGTAAGGACCCTACCTAAGGGGGCCTGGCTGGTTGTTTTGATTCTGTTCCCCTTACTGGGGTCTGTGCTCTGGTTCTGGTTGGGCAGGCCGCCTAAATCACGGTACGGCTCTTTCGGCGCGCCTGTTGAGAAACCGGTGGTAGCTCCCGATGACGACCCCGAGTATCTTCGTTTTCTTGAGGCTAGGGCCAGACGAGAGAAGCAGGACCGCGAGCGCAAAGGGCTGAAGAACCCTGCTGACGCTGAGCGGGCTGACCCTCAAGATCCCGAGGACCCCGACCATAAGCCAGAAGATGGCAGTCCCTCATAAACCTGAGCCCCCGTAGCAGTCGCTACGGGGGCCTCATTTTCGCCGGTTTTCTAGGCTTGATTTTCTAGGTCAGGGGCTTCTGGGCCTTATGGTAGGCGCGCCAGCTTTTACGGGCCTCCGTGACCAGCAGTATCACGAGCAGGAATAGGATGGGTAGTTTCCAGCTAAGAGCCTGTGGGTCATTGACGGCAAAAGCGCTGTAGGCCCAAAAGCAGCAGGCCCCTAGGCTAAGCGAGGCTCTCAGGAGGTTGCGGTAGGGCGGGACCTTGCCTTGCCCGGCCAGTGAGCGGGCATAGGTAACGGGATCACCAAACTCTTCTAGGGCACTACTTTGGCTGAAGGCTAGGTGTTCTCTCACGCGGTAGGCTTCTTCGCGGGCACGGGCTTCGGTCATATCGCCCCGGGATCGCAGTTCCTGGATGAAAACGGATAGCCAGGCAGCTTCATCACCGGGCACCAACTCCTGTGCTTTGTGCGGTGAGGGCTCTGGGAGGTGTTTGAAGGCTAAGGCTCCCAGTAGACCGAGAACAGCTGCAATCAGTAGGAGCCACCAGGGGGAATAGCGGGTGCTGGTAGCACCGAGCAACCCAAAGACGCCCGCCGTTGCCCCAGAGCCAAGGAGCGTGAAGAGGGCACAGGCTGTAAGAGCCTTGACGAACCCCCAGCGCCTATTGGCCCGCTGGTAGAGGGAACCTACCCCTAGGGTAAGGAAAGCCAGAAGCAGGGGGGCCGCTAGCATCCCTATTTTGGGGTCGGCCTGGCGGTCGCTCGGTAGCGCTAAGACCAGCAGGAAGAGAAGAGAGTAGAAGGCCCCCAGGCACAGACCAAAGCCAATAAATTCTTTCAGGCCTAGGGGTGTGTCTTCAAGAAAGACCTGGGTTCCCTTGTCGCGCCAGAGCGCAATTTTGTGGGCGGCCCATTCCTGCGGCGGGCCGTAAAGTTGGGCTGGGCTTTGCCCGGTTGCCTCTACCTGCCGGATAACGCCCCGCACTGCGCTTTCGCTGGTTACGGCTTTGACGGAGTTGGTGGCTAGGGTGGCGAAGGCGGCCTGTACCCAGTCGGTATCTTCAGACAGATCACTAATCTGCCTGATCTCTTCGGTCAGTCTTTCGTAGGGGGTCCTTGCCATAGCTCCTCCTTAAAATCTTTCAGCCAGTGGTGGCAAGAGCGACAGGCAGAGCACCCAGTTGCTGGGCCAGTTCCGCCAGCCGGCTGCGTTGGGCTTCTAGATGGTGGTGACCGGCACCCGTGATGGCGTAGAGCCTGCGGGCGGGCCCCTTCTCGCCCTGAGTCCAGCTGGTAGTGACAAAGCCTGCGTCTTCTAATTTGGAGAGAGCTGGGTAGAGGGAGCCGCCCTTAAGCTTGCCGTACCCCCACTGCTCGAGGTGTTGGGCCAGGCCGTATCCATGGGCTGGTGCGGCTTCAAGGCAGGCCAGGATGGCCAGGGGCAGGGTGGCTCTGATCAGAGCCTGGGGGTACATGCTGTTTGCCATAGTCCGCTCCTTTCATCACTAAGTAGAACATGTACCTAGATAGATTTCAAGAGTTACCCTGGGAACCCACAAAAAAAGCCGGCCTCTTCCCT